>NZ_JBSFNC010000022.1:0-86112 GCF_053586895.1 Amycolatopsis sp. NPDC003731
CACCCTGGCCACCGCGCTCACCGCCGCGACCCTCGCGGCCCGCGGTGCCGACACCGGCTCAGAGGGACGGCTTGCCGGGCTGGTAGAGCCAAGTCCGGAAGAACGAGTCGAGGTCGCGGCCGGTCAGCCGCTCGACGAACCGGATGAACTGCCGCGTCGAGACGTTGGTGTACCGGTTCGCCGACGGCCACTCCTTGAGCACCCGGAAGAAGGCGCGGTCGCCGATCTTCGTGCGCAGCGCGTGCAGGGTCATCGCGCCGCGGTTGTAGACCAGGTCGTCGAAGATGTGGTCACGGCCCGGGTCGGCGACCTGGCCGCTCCAGTCCTCTTCGTCCGCGTAGGTCTTCTCGAACGTCTGCTGCACCGGGACGCCGTTGAACTTCTCCTGGTAGAGCCACTCCGAGTAGGTCGCGAAGCCTTCGTTGAGCCAGATGTCCGACCAGTGCACCGGGGTCAGGCTGTCGCCGAACCACTGGTGGCCGAGTTCGTGGGCGAGCAGGTCGCCGTCGACCTCGCTGGTCTTGTGGTCGTAGACCGGCCGGCTCTGCGTCTCGAGGGCGTAGCCGACGCCGACGTCGGCGAGGATGCCGCCGGTCGAGTCGAACGGGTAGGTCCCGTACACCGACGATTCCCACTGGACGATCTGCGCGGTGGTCTGGTTGAACACCTTGCCCTGGCCGGGTTTCGTGTCGATCGACCGGCCGATCGCGGTGATGTTCGGCAGGCCGCCGGCCGCCACGCCGCGGGTGACGTGGTAATCGCCGATCGCGAGCATGCTCAGCTCGCTGGCCATCGGCCGGTTCATGGTCCAGCGGAAGGTGGTCCGGTGATCGCGGGTGGTGGTGGGCCCGGGTTCGCCGTTGGCCAGCACGGTGAGCCCGGCCGGCACGGTGATGGTCTGGGTGTAGGTCGCCTTGTCGTCGGTGGTGTCGTTGACCGGGTAGTAGGTCGCCGCACCGATCGGCTGGTTGAGCGCGACGGCGCCGTCCTTGGTGGCGACCCAGCCGGAGAGGCCCAGCGCGGGGTCGTCGATCTTCTGCGGCACGCCGGCGTAGGACACCGACACGACGAACGGGGTGCCCTTCCGCAACCCGGACGGCGGGGTGATCACCAGTTCCTGGGCACCGCTGCGGGTGAAGGCGGCGTTCCGGCCGTTCACCGAGAGCTCGCTGATCGTCAGCGGGCCCTGGAAGTCCAGGTCGAAGCGGGAGAGGTTCTGGGTGGCCGTGGCGAAGATCGTGGTGGTCGCGTCGATCGCCTGGGTGCCGGGGTCGTACGCGAGCCGGATGTCGTAGTGGCCGACGTCGTAGCCGCCGTTGCCCATGTCGGGGAAGTACGGGTCGCCGGCGCCCGGCGCACCGGGGGAGAACACCGGCGCCGCCTCGGCCGCCGGGCTCGTCGCGGCCACCAACCCGGCGGACAGGACACAGGAGACGAGCAACAACTGACCACGGCCGCGGCAGACGCCTCGCATCGATCCTCCTCGGCAATCATCGACGCTGAAGCGTAGGTCCGACCCGGCACCCGGATCAACCGAACGCCACGCGCCGGACGCTGAGCTGCTTCAGTCCTCCGCGGCCCAGCGGTGGACGGCGAACCGGCTGCCGTCCCGGCGGACCTCGGCCGCACCCGGTCCCCCGAAGTGCGCGGGGACGACGAGCTCGCCGGTGTCCGCCGCGCGTTCGAGGATCGCGCGCCGGGTGGTGGCGGCCTGCCGCGGGTCTTCGCAGAAGCAGCTGCTGTGCTCCGGGGCCACGATCTGGGCGGGGCTGTGCAGCAGGTCCCCGACGAACACCGCCCGGTCCGCGCCGGAGGACACCCGCAGCACCGACGAGCCGGGGGTGTGGCCCGGCGCGGCTTCGAGGGTGAGGTTGCGGTCGAGGCGGTGGTGGTCTTCCCACAGCTCGGCCCGGCCGAGCACGGGCGCGACGCTGTCGGCGTAGACGAGCAGGCTGCCTTCGCGGCGAAGCTGCTCGTGCGGGGTGCGCGGGGCGGGACGGCGATGGGCGTTGCCCGGGGCGAAGTACACCTGGTCGACGCGGGGGATCAAGTAGGTGGCGCGGGGAAAGGTGGGCACCCAGTCGCCGTTGCGCAGCTCGGTGTTCCAGCCGACGTGGTCGTAGTGGATGTGGGTGTTCACGACGACGTCGACGTCCTCGGGCCGGACGCCGGCCGCGGCCAGCCGCTCGAGGAACGGTGTCGCGAGGTGGTCGAACAGCGGGATCTGCGGCCGGTCCCGGTCGTTGCCGACCCCGGTGTCGACCAGGATCACGCGGCCTTCGCTGCGGAGCACCCAGGTCTGCACGGCACCGCGGTAGCCGCCGGTTTCCGGGTTCCAGTGGTCGGGGGCGAGCCAGCCGGCGTTGGCGGTCCAGAGCTCCGGCGGGCTGCCCGGGATGATCGTCTGCACCGGGGCGATCTCGCCCTGCCACTCGACGACCTTGACGACTTCGACTTCACCGATGTGCATGACGCCACGCTAGGACGGCAAAGCGAGCTTTTCCATGCGTCATCGGCTTGTTCCGATGCTCGATCGTCTCAGGGTTACGCTGTCGGCGTGGACGTGCTCAGTGACGCGATCGCCGCGGTGCGGGTCGGCCGGCCCACGTCGAACCGGCTGCGGGCCGGTCCGGACTGGTGCTACCGCTTCGCGCCGTACGAGGGTGCGGGTTTCCACGTGCTGCTGCGCGGCAGCGGCTGGCTGGTCCCGGACGACGGGGAGCCGGTGACGCTCGGTCCCGGCGACGCGGTCCTGGTGCCGCACGGCAGCGCGCACGTCCTCTCCTCGACGCCGGACGCGGCCGGCGCGGTGCCGTTCGAAACGGCGGTGGCCGAGCCGGCCGGGCGCACCGAGTTCCTGTGCGGCAAGTACCGGCTGTCCCAAGCGCGGCAGCACCCCCTGCTCGCGAGCCTGCCGGAGGTCGCGCACCTGCCCGCCGAGGTCGGGCGCCACCCCGAGCTGCGCGCGGCGATCGACCTGCTCGGGGTCGAGGTGAGCGAGCGGCGGCCGGGCTCGGCGACGGTCCTCACCGGCCTGCTGGACGTGCTGCTGGTCTACCTGATCCGCGCTTGGCTGACCGACCACCCGGACCCGGGCTGGCCGCGGGCGTTGCGGGACCCGGAAGTCGCGGCCGCACTGGAAGCGCTGCACGAGCACCCCGAAGCGCCGTGGCGGATCGAAGACCTGGCCGCCCGGGTCGGCCTGTCCCGGGCCACCCTGGCCCGCCGCTTCACCGCGCTGACCGGCCGGCCGCCGATGGCGTACCTGACCTGGTGGCGGCTCACCACCGCGGCCCGCCTGCTGCAGGACACCGACCTGGCCTTGCCGTCGATCGCCGCGAAGGTCGGCTACGCCTCGCCGTTCGCCTTTTCGCACGCGTTCAAGCGCCAGTTCGGCACCGCGCCGGGCGGATTCCGGGGCGTCGGCCGGACTTGATCGTCGCCGGTCGGCACGTCGGTGCGGGGCACCGGCCCGGCCGGCCGGGGCCGGGCTGGCACACTCAGGCGGTGATCCTCGGATACGTCCTCGCCGTGCTGGCCGCCGTCGCCTCGGGCAGCGGTTCCATCCTGGAGTCGGCCGGGGTCCGGCGGGCCGGTGCCTTCGGCGGCTCGCCCCAGGATCTGGTCGCGCTGCGCCGGCAGCCGCTCTACTTCCTCGGGGTCGGCGTCGATCTGCTCGGGTTCGTCTTCGCCGCCGCGGCCCTGCACCGCCTGCCGCTGTTCCTGGTCCAGTCGGTGCTCGCGTTCAGCGTCGGCGTGACCGCGACGATCTCCGCGATCCTCGGTGTCCGGCTGGCCGGCGCCGGGTGGGCCGCGCTCGGCGTGGGGGCGACCGGCCTGGTGCTGCTCGGCCTGTCCGCGGACCCGGGCCCCGCGCGCCTGTTGCCGCCCGGATGGAAGCTGCTGCTGGTGGGCGTGGCGGTGGTCATCGCGGCGATCGCGTTCACCGCCCAGCGCGGGGACGGCCGCTGGGCGCCGATCGTGCTGGGGTTCTGCGCCGGGCTGGGGTTCAGCACCGTCGGGGTCGCGGCCCGGACGCTCGACGCGTCCGGGCCGGTCTGGCACCTCGCCGTGGAACCGGCGCTGTGGGCGATGATCGCCAACGGGCTCGTCGCGGCGGTGGCGTTCGCGATGGCCCTGCAACGCGGCCGGGCGACCGCGGTCACCGCCATCATGTTCACCACCAACACGGCGGTGTCCTCGCTGATCGGCGTGGCGCTGCTGAACGACCGCGTCCGCGAGGGTTTCACCGCCGCGGCCGTGGCGGGGTTCGTCCTGTCGGTCGCCGGAGCGATCGGCACCGCCCACTACGCGGCCGGCCACCGGACGGAGCCCAGCACTTCCGCTGCGTGAGCGCGCGGGTTCAGGTCAGGCGTAGCCGCGCTTGAGCATCATGCCCGCGGCCTTGTCGAACTCGGCGTCGGACGGGATGGCGAAGCCCAGCGCGTTGGCGTAGCGGGTGACGATGTTGAACACGGCTGCGACCGCGGCCGCGTCTTCGAGCTGCCGCCGCGTCACTCCCGCAGCCAGCGCCGCTCGGACTTGCCCGCTCCCCAGCTCGTCGGGGCGAAGCGTCATGGTCTCCAGAACGGCGAGCGTGGCGCGCAGGGGATCCGGGAGGGGCGCGGAGTGGTGGTCGGCGAGGGCCGCGTCGGCCACCGCCGTGTCCATCCCGCGCACGGCGATGGCCCGGTGCGCCCCGACGCAGAAGGGACACGAGTTCCACTTGGCGACCATCGCGGCCATCAGCTCCCGCTCCGCGACGGACCATCCGCTCGGCCCGCGCATCGCCGCTTGCGTCCACGCGCCGAGCGCCGTCCCGACGAAACCCTTGTGGTAGAAGGCAACCCGGGCCGCGTCCGGGAGACGCGCGCCCAGCGCCAGTGAGATGACCCGGATCAGCATCCTGCTGCGGAGACCGTCGCCGCGTTCGACTTCAGGCAGGCGCATCGGTCGCCTCCGCGATCACCCGCGCGGCGGCGTCCCACCGGGCCAGGCCGGCGCCGACACAGGCGGACATGACGATCTCGAACGCGGCCTTGTCGCTGCCGGCCGCCTGCCGCACGGCGTCGACCTCGGCGTCGGTGACCCGGTAGGAGGCGGCCCCGACCTGCCGGGCCAGCTCGTCGTACGGTTCGGCGACGGGCGGCCCACCCGCCGCGCGGGCCGCGACGGCGGTCCGCAGCGCTGCCTCGGTGATTCCGGTGTCGCCGGTCATCGCCGTGCGCAGCGTTTCCGCGCGACGGCGGTGTGAATCGCCGGGTCCTGTGCTCATCGTGGCCTCTCCGCAGCTGCTGGGATCGAGTCCGGTGTGGACGGTATCGGCTTCAGTTCCGCGCGGCATCCCGGTGCGCCGCGGCGCGGAACCGGTCGAAGTAGCGCGGCCACCCCGAGCCGGCGCCGAGGCCGGCAACGCTTTCCCAGCCTTCGCCGTGCCGGTCGAGCGACCAGCGCGGGCTGATGTCCCAGCTGAGAACCAGCCGCTCCGGCGGCACGCAGACGAGGACGCGCGCCCAGGCGCACCGGCTGCCGTCGGAGCCGACGTCGTACCCGGTGCCGCCGGACATCGACGACGATGCCGGCCTGAACCGAGGTGCTGCTCATGGGAGTGGATCCTTTCGGTGCGTCGTCGGTGGACTCACCGGAGGACGAACGGCTGTCCGGCTTCTCGACAGCTCAGCCCGTGGAGTTTTCGAGCGCTCGGATGCGGCCGGCGAGGTACCGCTGGTCGGCGGGGTTGGTGGCGAGCTCGTGAGCGCGCCGGTACGCCGCGACCGCGTCGCCGGTCCGGCCGAGGCGGCGCAGGAGATCGGCGCGGGCGGCGTGCAGCAGGTGGTAGCCGTCGAGACCGTCGATCCGGTCGATCGAGGCCAGCCCCTCGGCCGGGGTGGTGGCCATGGCGATCGCGACGGCGTGGTTGAGCGCGACCACCGGCGACGGCGTTGCGGCGAGCAGCTGCTCGTACACCGCGGCGATCGCGGACCAGTCCGTCTCCTCGGCCGTCGGCGCCTGGGCGTGCAGGACCGCGATGGTCGCCTGCAGCAGGTAGGGCCCGGACGTCCCGAACCGCAGGGCCCGGTCCAGCAGCCGGACGGCTTCGGCGATCCCGGCACGGTCCCAGCGGGACCGGTCCTGGTCTTCGAGCAGGACCAGGTCCCCGGCCGGCGTGTACCGGGCGGCCGAGCGCGCGTGGTGGACCAGCAGCAGCGCGACCAGGGCGAGGGCTTCCGGTTCGTCGGGCATGAGGGTGGCCACGAGCTTGGCGAGGCGGATCGCCTCCTGTTGCAGGGCGCGGTATTCGGGCTGGTCGCCGCCGGCGGTGTAGCCACGGGTGAAGATCAGGTAGATCACCGCGAGGACGCCGGAGAGCCGCTCGGGCAGCAGGTGGTCGGCGGGGACGTCGAGGCTGATGCCCGCGTCGCGGATCTTGCGCTTGGCCCGCACGAGCCGCTGGGCCAGGGCCGGCTCGGCGATCAGGAAGGTCCGGGCGATCTGCCCGGCGGTCAGGCCGGCCACGGCCTGCAGCGTCAGAGCGACCCGCGCTTCCTCGGCCAAGGCCGGGTGGCAGCAGGTGAAGAGCAGGCTGAGCCGCTCGTCGCCGACGCCGAGCAGGCGCTGTTCGTCGAAGTCCACGGTCGCCGCCTCCGGTGGTGGCGCGAGCCGGGCGAGCTTGTCCCGGCCGGTGCGGGCCCGCCGCAGGCGGTCGATCGCGCTGTTGCGGGCCGCGGTCAGCAGCCAGGCCACCGGGTCGTCGGGTGGCTGGTCGTCCCAGTGGCGCAGGGCGAGCGCGCAGGCGTCCTGCAGCGCGTCTTCGGCGAGTTCGAAGTCGCCCAGCACGCGAACCAGCGCGGCGAGCATCTTCGTCCGGTGCTCGCGGTAGGTCGTCGACAGGACGGCCGCGGCCGTCATGCGCCCGTCGACGGGCGGTGGTCGAGGTCCGGAACCCCGGCGATCGGCCGGACTTCGATCGTGCCGTCGGCGGCCATCGGGCAGAGCGCGGCCAGCTCGAGGGCTTCGTCGAGGTCGCGGCAGTCGAGGACGTAGGTGCCACCGAGGTGTTCGTGGGTCTCGGGGAACGGGCCGTCGGTGATCAGCGTCTTGCCGTCGCGGACGCTGACGGTGGTGGCGGTGTGCTCGCCCTGCAGCGGGTGGCCGGAGACGAACGCACCACGCCGCCGGCATTCCTCGGCGAAGGCGTTGACCCGGGCCAACGCCTCGGGGAAGGCGGGGTCGCCGGGTTCGGGCCGGTCGCAGTTGTAGATCAGCAGCATGTATTGCACGTGTCCTCCAGGCCGTTGTGCCGGGTGCCTTGAAGAGGATGACGAACGGATCGCCCGGAACTCGACAGCCGCGCCGCCCGGGCCGTCGCCGGGTCTCCGGTGCGCTGCCGGCCGGTCAGCTTGGTTTCGCGGGTGCCGGGAAGGTGGCCAGTCCCGCTTCGGCCAGGTGGGCAGCGCGGCGGACCTCGCGGCTGACGGCGTCGATCGCGGCCGGTAGGGGGTGGCCGGGGCGCACGTGGGTCCGGAGGGCCCGGAACTGGACCCGCCACAGGCCGAGGAGCGTTGCCGCGGCGAGCTGGGGTTCGGGGTCGTCGGGGCGCAGCCCGGTCCGGGTGGCGAGTGCTTCGGCGGCGATGTCGACGAACCGGTCGGCGATGTCGCTCTGGTAGGCGCGCAGTGACGGGGTGTTCCGGATCAGGTCGCCGAACTTGCGGTACCGCGCCAGCGCGCGGTCCTGATCGGGGTCGGCGGCGAGACCCTCGGCGAGGCTGTCCCGTTCGTCGTCGAGGATGGTCAGCATCGCGCTGACCGGGGTCAGCGCCGGGTCCGGCAGGTGGGTGCGCAACGCGTCGGCCGTGGCTTCGAGCCGGTCCAGGAGCAGCGCTTCCTTGCTCGGGAAGTAGTTGAAGACGGTCTTTTCGGACACTCCGCACGCCGCGCCGACGTCGGCCACCCGGACGGCGTCGAAGCCGCGTTCGAGGAACATCCGCGCGGCGGTGTCCGACAGCTGCCGGCGCATCATGCGCTTCTTGCGCTCCCGCAGGCCTTCGACGGCCGGCCGGCCGGTCCCCGTTGTCGTCACACGGTCATCCTACTTCAGCCACACGAAAAGTTCTGCTACAGTAATTTTATAGCCACTGAAGTTAAGGAGCCGGCCATGTCCGAGATCCACATCGTCTGCGACTACCCGCACTCGGCCCTGAAGGTCTGGCGCGCCATGACCGACCCGGACCTGATCCCGTACTGGACCTCGACCGGGAAAGGCGCCCGCGCCGTCGGGTTCGAACCGGTGGCCGGGAACAAGTTCCAGTTCGTCGCCAAGCCGATGCCCGGCTGGCGCGGCATCGTCGACTGCGAGGTGCTGGAGGCCCGCGCGCGGGAACTGCTGCACTACACCTGGGTCGGCGCGGAAGGGGAGCCACCCAGCCACGTCCGCTACCGGCTCGAACCCACCGCCGGAGGAACCCGCTTCACCTACGACCACACCGGGTTCACCGGCGTCGGCGGGTTCGCCATGGCCAAGCTGCTCGGCGCGGTCCGCACCAAGATGCTCACCGTCGGCGTGCCCGCCCTGCTGGCCGAACTGGACGAGACCGGCGCGCTGCTCCCGGACGCGCCCCTGCGGCTGACTCGCTCCCGATGAACCTCCCCGCCCAGCTGTTCGCGCTGGCCGCGGCGCTGACGCACCTGTGGATCTTCACGATGGAAAGCGTCCGCTTCGGCCGCCCCGAAGTGCACGCCATGTTCGAGGTGCGCGCGGCGGATCTCGACGTCGTCCGCCCCTGGGCGTTCCACCAGGGTTGCTACAACGCACTCCTGGCCCTGCAGGTGCTCGCCGGGCTGACCGCGGCCCACGCGGGCGCGCTCGCGGCGGGCCGAGCCCTCGTCCTGGCGGCCGGTGTGTCCATGCTCGCGGCGAGCGTGGCACTGATCGCCTTCGACCCCCGCCGGGCGCGGATCAAGGGCCTGATCGGCCAGGGCGCCCCCGCCCTGGCCATCCTCGTCGCCCTGATGACCTGAGCCGCCCGGGAAGCGAACCGCGTCTTCAGGTGACGCGGAAGACCGGCCAGCCGATCTCGGTGCGCCACGCCGCGGGATCGCCGGTGTCACGAGGGCCGACGGCGTAGACCTCCCGCACCGGCCCGGCCACCGACATCGCGTTCTCCACCACCCAGGTCCCGAGTGCGCCGTAGGTGACCTCGACGCCGTCGTGCTCGCCGACGTGGGTGGTGACGGCCAGTTCCGCGGCCGGAAGGACCGCGGGGTGCACGCGCCCGGTGCGGGGCGGCGCGGCGGTCGGCAGGTAGACGAGCGCGTGACCGCGCTCCTGTTCGAAGAGGGCGTTGTCGTAGCAGCCGCCCGGCGGTCCGGTCACGGCGTCGCCGACGGCCGCCTCCAGCTCGGCCATCGCGCCGGCGAACCAGGCCTCGACGTCGCCGTGCCCGACCACGGCCTCGACCGCCGCGACCGTCCGGGCGGGCTCCGCGCGCAGTTCGACGTCGATCGGCGCCGGGTCGGGCTGGAGCAGGCGCCGCAGCGACACGACCGCCGCGCGGGTGCGGTCGAGCACGTTCTCGAGGCGTTGCAGGTGGTCCGCGACCAGGGCCGCGCGGACACCGGGGTCGGGGGTCCGCAGGATGCGCTGCACGTCGTTCAAGGGGACGTCGAGTTCGCGGAGCCGGTGGATCACCTGTGCGATCGGGATCTGGTCGAGGCCGTAGTAGCGGTAACCGGTGGCCTCGTCCACCACGGCGGGCTCCAGCAGGGCCGCCTCGTGGTACCGGCGCAGGGTCCGCACGCTCAAGTGGGTCAGCCGCGAGAACTCGCCGATGCTCAGCATGCCTCCATCCTGGACTCTCTCCCCGGGGGAGAGTCCACGGCTTGACCCTCCCGCGCCGCGAGCTCACACGATGGATTCATGACACAGCACACTGATCTGCTCCCGGCCACCGTGCGCGAGTTCCTCGCCGCCCACATCGCCCGCGACGCCGGCACCGCCTCGTCGTTCCTCACCGAGGACGCGGTGCTCGTCGACCAGGGCGAAACCTTCCGCGGCCGGGAGAAGACCCGCGCGTTCCTGCGGGACGCCGGATCCGAGTTCGAGTACACGACCGAGCAGATCGGCGCTCGCCGCGTCGACGACGCCCACTGGGTGGTGACCGTGCGGCTCGAAGGCACTTTCCCGGGTGGCGTCGCCGAGCTCGACTACCGGTTCGCGTTGCGGGACGGCCTCATCGCCGAACTCGTCATCGCCAACCACACCGCCTGACCGTCGATCTTGAATGGAGAAAATCATGAAGACTTGGTTCATCACTGGTGGGACGCCCGGGGGGTTCGGTCTGGTCTACGCCGAGGCCGCACTGGACCAGGGCGATCGAGTCGCGGTGACCGCGCGTCGGCCTGCTGAGCTGCGGGAATGGGCTGAGCCTTACGGCGACCGCGTGCTGGTTCTCGAGCTCGACGTCACCGATGCCCAGCAGGTGCGTGCGGCGGTCAAGGCGGCGGAGGAGCGGTTCGGAGGAATCGACGTGCTCGTCAACAACGCGGGCCGCGGCTGGTTCGGCTCGATCGAAGGGGCCCCTGACGAGACGATCCGCCGCACGTTCGACCTCAACCTGTTCGCCGTGGTCGACGTGGTGCGTGCGGTCCTGCCGGGTATGCGGGCACGCGGCGGCGGCTGGATCGTGAACATGTCGTCGGTGGCGGGCCTCGTCAGCGCGCAGGGGTTCGGCTACTACTCGGCGGCGAAGTTCGCGGTCGAAGGACTGTCGGAGACGCTGCGGCTCGAGGTCGAGCCGTTCGGTGTGCGGGTGCTCGTCGTAGAGCCGGGAGCAACCCGCACCAAGGCCTTCGCCGGCTTCCAGGACCAGCCCGTCAACGAGGTCGTCGACGCTTACGTGCCGATGGTCGAGAGCGTCAAGGCGGCGTTCGTGGACCACAACGGCAAGCAAGAGGGCGATCCCGTGCGGGGAGTGCAAGCCGTGATCAGCGCGATGAACGCACCCGTTCCGCCGCGCCGGATCGTGCTCGGCAACTCCGGCTACGACGTCGTCACCGCGATGCACGAGAACGCCCTCGTGGAGCTACGCGCCAACGAGAAGCTTTCACGCAGCACGGACTTCTAGACCGAGTCTCAAGGTCGGGGCTGCGCGGGTGCGCTGCAATGAATGGTCGATCCGTTGTTGCAGCCGCTGGTCGGCATGAGAATGCGTACGGACCGGTCGTGGTGGGTCTGTGCATCTGGATGCTGGCCGGCGGTGGCACCACCGTTGGGGTCAACGCCTCGTTGTTCGCAGCCTGGTGTGGGAGGTCGTTGTGGCGTGGGTGGAGCAGCGCGGCAGCAGGTCGTGACGCGTGAGATATCGGCGGACGATCGAGAGCTATCGGAGTTGGCTGCGGTGTCACATCTTGCCGAAGTTCGGGGGCCTGCCGTCGGGTGCGATCACGGCGCTGGGTGTGACCGAGTGGGCTCGGGAGCTGGAGCGAGCCGGTTCCGCACCGTCGACGGCGAGTTCGCAGCTGAACCTGTTGTCGATGCCGCTGGCCGACGCGGCCGATGAGCGGCTAATCCCGTTCAATCAGGTGTCGGCGGAGGCGTCGTGGTCGACGGTCGCGGCGGGCGGTACCGGAGAGGATCTGGGCGATGCCGGAGCAGGTGGTGCGGATCGCCGAGCAGACCGGTCTGCTCGGCGGCCCGATCGCGCGGCTGCTGATCATCACGGCGGCGTGGACCGGTTGCCGGTGGGGCGAACTCGCCGGGCTGCACCGCGACAACGTCGACCTCCGACGCGGCGTGATCGTGATCGATCCGCTGGTGGGTGCGCTTCATGAGTCGGGGTCCATGCGGTGGCTGGGGCCGCCGAAGACCCGGGCCTCCGCCCGGACGATCGCGCTCCCGCCGTTCCTGGTCGCTGCTGCTCGGCGTCGTCCAACGAACTACGCCCCGCAGCGTCGGGTCGGTGCGTCAGCAACGCGCTGAACACCGCACCCATCGACGTGCCAGCCAGCAGCTTGTCAGCCGGCGGGTCGCGCACGGCGTGACCCGCACGCTGCTCGATGTTTGGCCCAGCCGATCACTCCGTCCTTCAACCGGAAGCCCCGTTGAGGGGGCGACGCGGTCTGGCACGCGTGGAAGTCGGGCCTGACGACCTCATGCCCGGCGGCGTGCATGCGATCCGCGGCACTCAGTTTCACTGGCCACGGTATTTGGCTGATCTCGGCATCACCACGCGGACACCGAGGTCGCTTCCCAAGTTTCACGGTTTCTCACGTACAATGGGCGCTCGGCGCGGATCGATACCACTTCCGCGCCGTGGCCGGAAAGCTCGAACATCACCGTGCCCGTCACCGCCATCCGGACGTAAGAGATGAAGGCTTGGGCGGCGTGCCGGAGGCTGCCGAACCATCGGCCTTCGAGCGCCTCCCGGACCCAAATCTGCTCCAAGGCCATCTTTTCGCGGATGGTCTCCGCTTCGACTGTCGCCGATTCCAGGTGCCGGTAAGCCCGCAGAAGAACCTCGGCCGCGGGCATCTCGCGCACTTCCAGCACCTTTGCTCCGGAGTCCAGGTGTTCCAGGCCACTGTACCGGCCGAGTCCGAACGCGCCGGCGATCCGGTTGAGTCGGTCGATCAGTTCGATCCCCCCGACGGCTTCGCCATCCAAAGCAACGGGGATGCCCTCTCGGAAGGAAAGCGAGATGATCTGGTCGCCGGCGGCCGGATCCGCGCGGCTCCACTTGTAGAATTCAGCTGGAGCGGCGAACCCTTCGGGGTCATCGAGCAATCCCGACTCGAATTCGCGGCACCACAGATTGCAGTCAGAGCTGAGCGCGCGGTCGGAGAACAGATCGATGCCGGCGCTCTTCAAGTCGAATTGCTTTTGAGCGCGCTGGACGGCCGACGCGTCGTAGGGGGATCCGAACTTGCCCATGAAGCCGAGGGTTCCGATGGCGCCGTTGATCCGGCGCAACGTGTTCTGCGAGCGGCTAGCCGTGTGCAAGATGGCTTCGGCGCCGACCTGCCGTGCGAGCCGCACCCCTTCCCGGGCGATCAACGGACGGGTGAGTGATGAGCTGATCGGATGGAGACCGAGGTAGATCGCTTGTGCCTGGATCGCCGGGAACACGAACTCGCTCACCAGCTCCGCGCGCCGGTCGATCACCTCCAGCCGGGCACCGAACTGCTCGCAAAGTGCCGCGGCCTTCTCGGTGTCGACGAAGTCGCCGAGCTCGACGACCAGTGCGGTGATGTCCCGGAAACCTCGCTCCGCCAGCATGAACAGCAGGTGGCTGCTGTCCAGGCCGCCGCTGAACAGGGTGACGACCGGTGCCGAGACGTCGAGCTCGACGGTGAGGTCCTCGACGCGTCGGACGGTGGGGACGATCGACATGTTCACGTCCTGACTTGGCTCTGATGACGGGAAGGAGCGGAGGCTACGCCTCGTCGAGTCCGGTCCCCGCGGTCGCGAAGGCCGGGCGGATCAGCGGAATGCCCAGTCGCTCTTCGAATCTCGGGATCAGCTCGTCCGCTCGCCGCATCGCGTCGGCCCAGTCCTCGCCGAGAACCGCGAAGCGGCCGAGTACCTGCTGCCGTTCGACTGCGGCACCGGGCCGGATGCGGAAGTTCTCGAAGTTGTCGAGTGTGCAGGTGAGCCGCTCGAGGCTTGCCAAGTCGAGCTGGTCCGGGAGGGTTCCGCTCCGGCGGGGCATGAGCCGCCGCGCGGTGATCGTTCGGTGCCGCGGGACGGAGCCCGGGCGGGGGTGCTTTCCCAAGTGGATGTCGAGGATGTAGTCGCAGAAGTCCGTGCCGGTGAGCAGCTTGTAGAGCCGAGCCATCACCCCTCCCATTGCCCGTGGGTTCACCTCGACGAGTACCGGTCCCTCACCGGTCACGATCATTTCGACGTGGAACACGCCGTGGTCGAGCCCCACCGCGCGGCAGACCCGCTCTGCGTACGCGAAGCAGGCTTCCTCGTCCACGGAAGCGTGGTGGGCAGGCAGGACCGCACCCATTTCGATGCAGTCGTTCTCCGCCGCTCGTGACCGCCCGGTGATCAGGAAACGCCAGGTCTTCCCCCGCAGAACGCCGAGCTCGGCGGAGACCAGCTCTCCCTCGACGTGCTCCTCGACGAGGACCCCGTTGTCGAGCAGCCGCCGCACGAGTTCGGGTGTGCGCCGGTCCGCCGCGGCGGCGAAGATTTCCTCCGCCGCTGCGCGGACCTCGGCGGGCCGATCGGCCCGGGACGCCATGATGCTGTCCGTACCGCTGACCGGCTTGACGACGACGGGGTAGCCGATCTTCTCCGCCGCACGCAGGACGCCATCGGTGTTGCGGGCGACGGCGAACCGGGCGGAGGCGAGTCCGACTTCGTTCAGCAGCTGCCTGGCCAACGCCTTGTTCCGGACATTGCGGACACCTGCGGTGCTGGTGAAGGGAAGTTGCAAGCGCTCGCACGCTTCGGAAAGCGCCGGCAGCACCGAGTCGTACTGCCCGACAACCCCGTCGACCGGACGTCGAGCGTGTGCTTTCCCGATCGCATCGGTCAGCGCGTCTGCGTCGAAGGCGTCGGGAATTTCGATGACTTCCCCGACCCGGTCCAGCAGTGCCCGGAACTCGTCGTCGACGGCGTAGTAGTGCACCGACATCCCGCGCACGAACGTGACGTAGTGGCCCCTTTCGACAGCTCGCCGGATGGTGTGCAACCCGGCCTGCGTCGCATCGCCGAAGAGCACGTGCGCCATCAGGGGCGCCAGAATTCCAGCATCATGACCAGCCGATCGGCGCGCCCGCCCGAATCGACCTGCTGGATCCGGTGCCAGGTCGAGGGGCCGGGGGTCATGGTCGTGCAGCGGCCGCCGATCGGGACGATCTGCCGGTCCGGCGACGCCGCGGGTTCCTTGGCGGAGTAGAGCTGGTAGTTCCCGCCGAAACCCTCCTCCCAGAACTCGTTGAGGTACAACGCGAAGGTCAGAGCCTTCTCTTCTTTCCCGGTGTCGATGGTCGTGTAGTCACCGTCTTCGAAGACGTAGAGCCCCACGGTCTGCGGGCACGGGGCAAGGTCGATTTTGACGTTCTCGGACAGCCAATGCCGGAAGTCGGAGCTCAACACACTGTCGACCAGCTTCGACCACGGAGGCGCGAGCCGGTCGGCGACCGGTGCCCGCACGCTCTCGAGTGCGACTTCGGAACGCCACATCCGGTACTCTTTGCGGTGTTCAGAGCCAGTCTTGATTTCCCGGCTGTAGATGTCCCGATCGGGGAGGACGGCGTTCAACGCGCTGATGTCCTCCGGCGAGACCAGGCCTTCTCCGAGGTAGTGCAGGAAGGGCTTGTCGAAACGTTCGAGGCTGATTCCCGTGTTGATCATCGTTCACTCCTGATCTTTCGCGATGGATTTCACGGTTCGGTGGTCAACGTGCCGTCAGTGACAACTTGGTCGTAGGCCCGGGTCAGCCCGACGAAGACGGCGAGTGCGGTCGTGGCGAGTGCGGCGGCCAAGAGGGCGAGCCCGGGACCACGCGCCTCAGCGAGCGCACCCGCGATGGCGGTCCCGACCGGCCGCAGCCCGGTGGACACGGATTGCACCACCCCCTGCACCCGGCCCTGCATGTCGAGGGGGATGGCGATCTGCACCTGGCTGTCGGCGAGAACCGCGGTGAGCATGATCCCGGCGCCGACTAGGAAGCCGGCGACCAGCAGTGTGGTTCGCGCGTCGGCGAGCGAGGCGAGCAGCTCGCCCCCGGCGAGGCAGCCCAACGTGCAGCACATCACCCAAGTGCGGATGCGGAGACGGCGTCCGAGCTTGCTGGCTGTGATCACGCCGACCACGAGCATGCCGGCTTGGAACGCAGAAAGCGACAGGCCGTAGAGGACCGCGCCGCCTTCTCGGCCCAGCACCGCGGCTTGCACCGGAATGGCGAGTGAATACATCGACAACGCCGAATTGGCCACACCCGTGATCAGCATGCTGGCCCGGGCTGGTTTGCAGCGCCGCAGCACGACCAGGCATTCGCTCAGCCGCGCCTTCTTCTGACGGTTGACCGGCGCTCCGATCGTCCGGGAGTCGAGCCGGCGCAGCAGCAGCACCGCCGTACCGGAGAGGAGGAACGAGCCGATGTCGACGACGAGCGCGCCGGACAGGCCGAATCCGGCGACCGCGATCCCACCGAGCGTCGGACCCGCCAGCATCGCGGTCGTGCGCACGGTGTCGAAGACGCTGTTGGCGCGGGGCACGTCGACCCGGCTGACAATGCGGGGGATCAGCGCGAGTACCCCTGGTTTGGCGATCCCCGTGCCGATTCCCATCAGCAACCCGGCTCCGGCCAGCAGCGCGAGCCCGGCCGATCCGGTGGCCGCCGCGATGGCCAGGAGGCCGCCGAGTACAGCCGCTCGCCAGCCGTCCGCGATGACGAGCAGCCGCAGCAAGTCGCCTCGGTCGATGAGCACCCCGGCCCACGGTCCGGTGAGCAGGATGGCGACAGTCGTGCAGATGGTGACGACCGCGAGTGCGCTCGCCGAACCCGTCCGCTCCAGCACCCACCAGCTCATCGCGATCAAGTAGATGCCGTCGCCGACGGCGGACAGCGCGAAACCGCCCAGCAGGAGCAAGAAGCGTGAATTCCACAGCTTCGTTTCGTCGCTCACCGAACCGGAATCTCCCCCATGATGTGGTCTGTACCTACCGACGCTGCGGCTCGCCGCTCGACGTGGCCGCTGCGAAAGGACCGCGAAGCCAGGCGTCGACCTCCCGCTGACCCCTCAGACGGACGATCACCAGTCCGGGGTGGTTGTCTTCGGCGATGACGCGCTTCACCCGGTTCCGGATCTTTTCGTGGTAGCGCCAGGACCACTTGATGATGTGGTCGGGGTCGGTGAAGAACGTGCGGAGCGGTCCTTCCTGAAGGCCGTTGGGCAGTGGCGAGCCCCCGAACCTGCGGCGCACGGTGCGGCGGACCACCCGTGATGTCACCGTCACGCGCGAATGATCCAGCCACACCAGTACCTGAGCCCGTCCGGTCATCTGCTCGCGGACCTCTTCGCCCTGCCATTCGATGGCCCATTCGGGACCGGCGATGAAATCGAGCACCTCTTCCTGCCAGGTCTCTCTGACCGTCCATTCCGGACCGTGATAGAGCGCGTCCAGTTCGACGTAGGGAATTTCGAGCCGTGCGGCGATGGTCCGGGCGAGTGAGGATTTGCCGGAACCGGAGGGGCCCGCGACCGTGAACCGGCGGGGCTGGTCGATGGGCAGGGGGTCGTCGAAGTTCACTAGCTGCATTGCGCGATCCTACAGTTTCCCGAGGCTCCCGATTCGACCGTCGATCGCGACGACGTCGGCGGGCCAAGACGTGTTACTTCTTGTACCTTCACCTCACCGGCCCGCAACGCGGCCAGCACGGGTGCCACGGCGTCGTCCACTTCGGCGTCGGCGCGGCAGGTGAACACGTCGATGTGCGCAAGCCCGATTTCCGGCCAAGTGGAAACCGTGATGTGGGATTCGGCGAGCACGATCACCGCGGTCGCCCCGTGCGGCTGGAATTGGACCGGCAGCTCACCCAGCACCGTGCAACCGAGCAGCGCGGCCGTCTTCCGCATGGCGCCGACGAGTTCGGTCGTGCCGAGGCCTGTGAGTTCGCAGCCGGTGACGTCGTAGACCATGTGAATGATGGGACTCCCCTTCCTGCGTGGTCAGGCCGGGCCGGGTCGGTAGAACATCGCCGGTTTGCCGCTGTCCACCCACTTCATCATTTCGGCTTCGGCCTCGCGGCCGGCGCCTTTGACGAACCGGACGAGCGATTCCGTGAACGAAACCGCCTCGTCGTCGTCCTCAGGCGAATAGAACGCTTCCTCCTCCGGCGTGAGCGATCCCGGCTGCCTCCGGTATTCGTTGAACGCGGGCACGACGTCGGTCAAGACCCAGTCCAGGTCCAGCGCGGCGCGCTGGAAGATGAACTGCCCGACCGGGTGGGAGTGGCTGGGGTTGACGAAGGAGTACAGCACTCCGCTGGGGCGCAGGAGAGCGATACCGCGTTCGAGGAAGACCTGGTAGAGCTTGCGCGTGGGATCGCACAAGTAGGTGTCTGCGGCGCCGGCCAGATCAGCGGGGACTTCGTCGTGGGCGTCGTAGACTCGCACTTCCACGTTCTCGGCACCCAGCCGGGCGACCCGGTCGGTGATGAACGCGACCAGCTGGGGATCTGCCTCCAGCACCACGAGCTGCGCGAAGCCGCCGATCAGGCACAACGCGAGACCGGTCAGGTCGTCGTCGCCGAGCAGCACGATCTTCTTGCCGTGCACGTCGCCCCGGTAGGCGAGGTAGAGCGCGCGCAGGAGCGAGGTCCGCAGCGAGACGTGCCGCTGCTGGAACTCGTGTTCCTCGCTCGGCCTACCCTGAGCGACGTCGGCGAGCCGGTCCAGCAGGGCCCGGCCCTGCCCGCTGTGCAGGAAGGCCTCGTGCGGGTTGAACAGTGTCGCCGCAAGCTTGCCGATCTCCGGCGCGGTGGCTTGCGGCGTGCGGTAGTGATCGCCGTCGCGGGACACCTGGCCGCGTTCGATGCCGAGCGCCAGCAGCGGAATGAGCTGGCGGTCCGCACGCATGGTGTGCCTTAGCAGCTCAGGGATGGTGGACGGGCCCAGCCGGTCGAGGACGGCGACGATCTTGGCGAGTTGCTCGAGCTGTTCCCGCCGCTCCAGGTCGTTCGTGGTGGTCGTCTGCTGAATGGTCATCGTTCCCCTATCGGTGTGCCGCGGCGTGGCCGGCGTCGAAGATGTGCTCCTGCCCGAAGTCGGCGAACTGCAGCGCGCTCCGCCGCATCGCGTGTTCGGCGTGCTCGCGTAATCCGGGTTCGTTGTTCAAACGGTGTTCCACGGTCGCGAACGCGCCCGCGGCGCCTTGCTCGGTCCTGATGTCGAAGCGTGCCCCGAGCTCGAAATCGCGCAGGAGCAGGTAGAGGTGCAAGTCGGGCAGGCCGTGGGGGTTCGCCTCCGCTCGGACCGCTGCCGAACGTTCGACGGGAGACGCCACGAACGGCTCTCTTGTTCGCGGCCTCGGCCCGGGAGCCGGGAAGGCTTCGAAATCGGTGAACACCACCCGCCGCCCGTTGAAGTACGCGATCGGGACTCGTCTGCGCAAGCAGAAGGTCACCGCCTCGGCGATGGTGTCGACGATCGGCTCGCCCTTGTCGTTGAGCGAGGTGTTGCACAGCATCGGTACCCCGGTCCGCCGGTGGAACGCCGCGATCAGGGCGTACAGCCGCGGGTTCTGGGCCGGGTTGACCGACTGCACCCTGGCCGACTGGTCGAGGTGGGCGACCGCCGGGATGCGGGTGCGCCGGTCGTCGCGGATGGTGAAGGTCTCCAGCATGTACGGCGACGGCCGGGAGTCGGCGAACCAGTCGGTCAAGTGCTCTTCCAGCACCACCGGCGCGACCGGGCGCCACCACTCGCGTCGTTTGAGTTCGTTGAGCGCAGTCTTGGCGGCCGGCGAGGTGGGATCCGCCAGCAGGCTGCGGTTGCCCAGTGCGCGTGGTCCCGTTTCCGAACGTCCCGCGAACCAGGCGACCGGACCGTCGAGGATGTCGTCGACCACGACCTCGGGACCGGCCGGGGAGACGTCGACGATGAAGTCGGCGAACTCGGCCAGCGCCTCGTCGACATCGTCGTCGGCGCGGCCGAGGTAGGCGCCCGGAAAGGTGAAGTCGAACCGGGCACCGCCGGTTTTCTTGTGGAACGCGGCGAGCGCCATGCCGATCGACTGGCCGCCGTCGCTGACACACGGCGGCGCCAGCAGACCGGCGAAGCCGTACTTCAGCATCAGGTGGCTGTTGGTCGGGCAATTGAGCGCATAGCCGCCGGCTAGCGCGAGATGCGTGGTACCCGGGTCGAGGGCGAAGCGGTCCACGGCGCGATCAACGTTGCGCTCCATGATCATGACTGAGATGCCTTGCACCTCCTTCATGACGGCGCTGATCAGGCTTTCCTCTTCGGTGAACCGCGGGTCGCCTCCCGCGGTGTCCCGCACCTGCTCATGGATGCGGTCGAGGGCTGCCGGTGCCTGGGCCATGCTTTCGAAACCGCTGAACGCGAACTCGTCGAGGATGGCCTCTCGGTCGCAGTTTCCCTCGGCATCGGTGGCCGTCGCGAGCGCCATCAGCGTGCCTTCGCGCAGCCGGAACCGGTCCTTGGCCGATCCATAGAGGGGGCCCGGCGACTCGATCGGGAAGAATTCGACGGATCCCGCACGGGCGACGGCCCCCGCGAACCAGCAGGTCTTCCACCGGCGGTCGAGCAGCCGATCGGGCCCGCGGTCGACGGCCATGCCGAGAACCGTGCCGTCGAAGAACACGTCGCTGTCGAGGAGCATGGCGCTGTAGAGGTGGCCGAGGCTGTGGTATGCGAGATCCGGGTGTTCCGCGACCAGGTGGTAGTCGTCGACGGTGGCGAGCCCCGGAGTGCCCCAGATCTCGGTCATGTCGTCGAGCGTCAGGTCGAAGTCGGCGAGCAGGACGTTCAGGAACGAGCGCGCGTCGTCGAGGTGGGCGAACGGCGTGCGGTGTTGCTTCTGCCCGGTCAGGCGTTCCAGCTCCCAGTGACCGAGCAGAGTTACCGCGCGGCCGTGCTTCCGCCACAGCGAGACGTTGTTGTCGTGCCGGTAGGCGACGTTGACAAGCCGATTCAGGCCGGCGCTGTTGAGGTACGTCGAAAGGTAGAAACCGTCCTGCATCGGCCACCTCCTTGATGTCGTCGTTGTTCACCCCAGCCCTGCCGGCCCGGCCGTCGCTGGCCGAGCCGGCAGGGTGACGCTCACTGCCCGAGGCAGTTCTCTAGTCAGATCTCCGCTGCGATGTGCATGTTGAAGATGCGCCGCTTGGACACGAGCTGGTTGCCGTCGGCGTCCTGCGCGTAGGCGGGAAACTCGCGGCGACCGTGCGCGGTCCGGTGGTTGTCGAGAACGACGAGGTCACCCTTCTCGAGAGCGAACTCAAACTTCTCGGCGTTGAGCGCCTGGTCGAACATGTGCAGCGCTTCGATCTGCTCGGTGGTCAAGTCCGCGTTCGCCGCGTGCTGCTTGATCCGCCGCCAGTAGCGGAAGCTCCACGTACCGTCGGTCGCCCTGGTCAGGAACGGGTCGACACGGGGCGCGTCCTCGGGGAACTCCGTGCTGATCGGTGTCCGCAGCAGCACCGAGAGCGCGGCCTCAGCTGCCTCGCTCCCGAACATGTCGGACATCCTGGCCACCGCGTCGTCCACGCGAGCGAACTGCGACTGGCCGTTGTCGGTTTCGCCTTCGGTCACCGGCAGATCGCTCTTCTCCACCATCAGGAGCAGGTGGATGCGGGGCTCGGCGGCCGCGTGCGAGCCGGCGGTGTGCATGGTGAGCTCGCCGCCGCCCTTCTTCTGGTGGGTGATGTCGTTGATCCAGTACATCGGCTCGTCCGGCTTCAGGGAGCCGTCGTCCAGCACGCCGGGTTCCGGCTTGCCCAGCTGCTTCGAGAAGGCGACCAGCGAGGCCGCTTCGGCGGGGAAGCCCCGCACGATGACGATGCCTTCTTCCCGCAGTGCCGAACGGACGGTCTCGATGGCATCGGGTGTGGCGACGCCGGTGCCGTCCCCGGTGTAAGGAACTGTGCGCACCACCTCGGTCTGTGGACGGGTGTCCCAGACAGCGGTCATTTCCTTTCCCCTTTCAGAGTGCGCGTGTTTTGCGATATCGTCTTGTTGGCGACGCACCGCGCCACGACGCGCGGGTAAATGACTGGTGTCGGAAAAGATGCTCGGAACGCCGAAAATCCGGGAGCTCGACGAGAAATCTGGCCAGATTCGTGGTAATTTCCCCCGGTCTCGCCAGTGCCGATTCGACACCACTCTCGACGTTACTGAATCGCCTGGTCATCGTCAAGGTTGAAAAACGATGTTGCCACACTTCAAATCTCATTCTGACCACAGTTTCCCGTCGGCCACACAATGGGGGTGAGCGGATGTTCGAAAGTATCGTTGATCTTGATGGTCTTCATCTTTTCCGCGAGCCTCGCGGCCCACGGGACGCCGGTGTAGCGGGCGTCGGCGTCGAAGAGCACGACGGTGTAGCTCCAGCGGATCGCGTCGGAGGTGTTCGCCCAAGCGCCGTGCACCGACATGGCGTGGTGCGCGTACGCGTCGCCGGCACGCAAGGCCACTTGAGGTGAGACGGGGTATTCGTCGACAAGTTCGGGATGGCGGGTGACCGTGTCGTCGGCTTCGCCGTCGAACGACCGCCCGAGCAGGCCGGCCCGGTGCGAACCGCTCAGGTAGCGCATCCCGCCCCCGTTCGCTGGGATGTCCGCCAACGCTATCCAGAAGTTCAGTTGTTCGGACCGGTCGCGATTGGCGTAAGCGAAGTCCTGGTGCCACGGCGTCGGCTGGCCTCCGCCTTCTTCGGCCGGCATTTTCACGTAAACTTCGTCGCGCAGGAAGCGCACCGGGCGGTCACGCAGGAAACGGGCACCGATGCGCCCGACTTCCGCTGACGTGGCGAATTCCCAGAGCCGTTCACTTTCGTGGCCGGGTTCGTCGTAGGTACGCCAGATCGAAGACAGCCAGCCTTTGCCGTCCTTGTGCCGCTGCGCGTTCGTGCCCATGAGCCGGCGGATTTCCGCCGCGAGCGCGGCGAGCTGTGTGGGGCGGACGAAGTCGCGCAGCAACACCCACCCGTGTTCGCGGAAAGCTGCTACTTCGGCCGCGGTCACCTGGCGAACCCGTGGCTCGGTCATGACGGACGTCCCTTCCCCGAGATGGCCGCGACCTGGGCGCGATCGGTGACCAGTTGGAGCACCTCGCGCGCGCAAGCGTCGACAGTGCGAGTCGCCGTGAACAGCCGGAGATCCGGCGCTTCCGGGCGGTCGTAGCCGTCGTCCACGCCGGTGAGCCCGGTCAGGGTGCCCGCTCGCTGTCGCGCGTAGAGGCCCTTGCGATCCCGCAGTGAGCAGATCTCGACCGGTGCGTCGACGTGGACCTCCAAGAAGCGGGTTCCCGCGCGCTCGTGGTGGGCCCGGACCGCGTCGCGCGCCACCCGGTGCGGTGCGATAACGGCGACGAGCGCGATGATGCCGTTGCGGGCCAGCAGCTCGGCCACGTAGCCGATTCGCCGGACGTTGGTGATCCGGTCTTCGCGGGAAAACCCGAGTCCGGCGCAGAGGGTCCGGCGCAGTTCGTCGCCGTCGAGGACCTGTACGGCGAGGCCACGACTGGCGGCGAGCGTCGCGGTGGCCTCCGCGATGCTCGACTTACCCGCGCTCGGCAGGCCGGTGAGCCAGGCCGTCACGCCGCGTCCGCTTGAGTCTGTCGCCGTCATGTCGCACCTCCGGCGACCAGCAAGTTGGGGTCTTGGCGCAGGCTGGCGTGCAGCTTCGCCCAGGCTGCGACGTCGTCGGCCATTCCGGCTTTCTCGATCAAGACGTCCTCGACCTCCGGCTCCGGGTGATCCGGGGGCTCGATGCCCCGGCTGGCGAGAACCCGGCGATAGAAGGGGTCGTCCGCCGTGCGAGCGGCGCTCATCAACGTGCCGACCTCCGGCGAGACCAGCTGCAGCCCCGGACGGGGTTCCCAGACGTGTACCGGCCCGGACTCCGCCAGACCGAGCGCCGAGAGCAGCGCGGCCGACGTTCCCGCCGGGGCCGCACGCAGGTCGTCGGAGTCGATCAGCACGTAGCGCACGTCGTTCCTCCGGCACCACGTGACTTGGGTGGCCAGCGACGGCCAGCCACTCTCGAACGCCGGGAACCGGTCGCCGTCGTAGAGCTCGCGCACGATTCGCAGTCGCGACACCGTCGACTTCCGCGGGTCGCGGAGCACGAAGACGATCGGTGCGGTGGCCACCGCAGCAAGCTCGGCGAACTGGTCTTCGTTGAGCTGGAAGCTCATCTCTTTGACCAGCAGGCCGCTCCCACCGGGGACCTGGCGCAGCGGCACACGCTGTCCCCCGGCGATCGACATCGGGTTTCGCAGGCACGTCGCCACCGACTCGGCGCCCTGACCGCCCCAGTAGCGGGCTTCGTACGGCTCGTGGCAGTGGAAACCGATCGCCGGGTGCTGCCAAAGGAGCCTGGCCACCGGTGTCGAGCCGGTCCTCGGCGGTGAAACGAGCACGAGCCGGTGGCGGTAGACCCGGGACAGGTCCACGGCGATCGAGGTCATCGAAGCTCCTTCGCGGCGGCATCGACAGCTTCACCGAACAGGGCCATAGCGTTCGCCATGATGAATTCGTCGACGATCAATGGCGGCAGCATGCGGACCACGCCGTCGCCGTGCCCGCCGATCTCCAAGATGAGCCCGCGCCGCAACGCGTTCCGCTGCACCAACGCCGCCGCTTCCGCCCACGGCTCGCCGTCCGGGCGGCTGAACTCCACCCCGATCATCAACCCGAGCCCCCGCACGTCGGAGATGAGGCCGGAGTGCGCGCGCCGGACGGATGCCAGCGACTCGAGGGCTTGCCTGCCCCGGTCCCGCACGTTGCCGAGCACCCCGTCCCGCTCCACGAGCTCGAGGAACGCTGCGCCGGCCGCGAAAGCGAGCTGGTTGCCGCGAAAGGTGCCGGTGTGCGAACCCGGCCGCCAAGTGTCGAGCCGCCGGTGGTAGGCGATCACCGCCGCGGGCATGCCGACGCCGGACAGCATTTTCGACAGCACCACGACGTCCGGCTCGATGTCGTAGTGCTCGAAGGCGAACCACCGGCCGGTGCGGCCGCACCCGGTCTGCACTTCGTCGACGATGAGGGGGATTTGCAGCCGCGCGGTGACCTCGCGGACCCGGCGGACGAACGCACGGGGTGCCACCACATTGCCGCCTTCGCCCTGCACGAGCTCGAGCAGCACCGCGGCGGGTTTGCCGATGCCCGTGTGCGAACCGGAGAGCGCGCGCTCGACGTAGGTCGCGCAGTTCGTCTCGCAGGTCGACGGCGTCAAGCCAATCGGGCAGCGATGGCAGTAGCCGAAGGGCAGGAAGTGGACGCCGGGCATGACATCGGCCAGGTTCGTGCGTAAGGCGCCTTCCGACGAGGCGGCGATGGCGCCATGCGTCATCCCGTGGAAGCCGCCCTGGAACGCGACGACCTCACCACGTCCGGTGGCCTTCTTGCACAGTTTGATCGCGGCCTCGACCGCGTTGGCACCGGACGGCCCGCAGAAGTGCAGCCTCAGGTCCTGGCGCATCGACGTCGGCATGACATCCAGCAACTTGCCGGTGAAGTCGTCCTTGACCGCGGTGGGGAAGTCCAAGCCGTGCGCCAATACGGCGACTTGCTGCTGCACGGCTGCGACGAGTTCGGGATGACTGTGGCCGAGTGCGAGTACGCCGGCGCCGCTCAAGAAGTCGATGAAGACGTTCCCGTCCTCATCTTCGACGAAACAGCCGGATCCGCGCTTCAGTGCGATCGGGAGGCGCCGAGGATAGGAACGAGCGGCGGACTCGCGCTCTTGCTGGCGGTCCAGCAACCGCCGACTGCGCGGGCCCGGAAGTTCGGTCCGCACCGAAGGAACCCGGTCGACAGCGAGCACTAGTGCCGCCTCCCGCGGTTGTCGAGCCAGAATTCCAGTTGTACAGTCAGCCGGGTCTGCGTGCCGCCCGTGCGCACCTCGGACACCGCGTGCCAGGAAGTGGCCGTTGGCGGGAAAGCGAGCAGCTGCCCGCCGCGGGGGGCGATGCTGCGCACCGGGGGGACGGCTGGATCTTCGGAGGCGCGTACCTCGTAAAGACCGCCCAGTTCCTCGGGCCAATTCCGGTTCAGGTAGAGGATGGCGGTGAGCGCTTTGTCTGGCTTGTCCTTGTGCACGGAAATGTAGTCACCGTCGAAGTGGGTGTACACGCCGATGTCGGTCGGGAGCGCCCGCAGCCCGAGGCCGGTCCCCGCCTCGAGCCAGGTCACGAATTCCGGCGACCGCAGCGAGGTGATCAACTCGGCCCACGGGGCGGGTACCGTGGCGGCAGCCGGGCACAGCTCGCTGTCCTTCTGCAGGTAGAGCAGGTTCATCGCGTACTGCTTCTCGTGCTCGGGGTCGAGCACCTCGATGCGTTCGAACCCTTCGGTGGGCGCGGAGTCTTCGAGCTTGGCCACCGAGTCAGGAGAGAGCACGTTTTCGGCTAGATGGATGGTGAACGGATCCGTGCTGTGAGCGAATCCGCGGTCGGTGTCGAGCATGCTTGGTTATCCCTTCACGACCGGTGGGCCGACGGACGGGTGGAAGCGTGCGGGTTCAGTCCCGGTGCGCCAGGAGCTGGCGTATGGCGGCCGTCGCGTAGCAGCCGGAGGGCAGGAAGAAGCGCGCGGTGATAGCGAACCGGCCGGGGTGGAACGGGTCGGCTTCGAGGCCGGATACCGCCACCACGGTCTGAACCACGGTAGGCCTGGTTGAAGCTGTCCCGATCGGCACGCCGTTCTCGAAGGTGTAGCGCCGGTAGGGAAGATCGGGGGCCACGGCCATGACCGCGGCACCGGAGCCGCGTCCGGTCGGATACAGGTAGGGCAACCCCTCCTGCTCGACCCGGATCCAACCGGAGCAGGTGCTTTCGACGAGGTTCTGCAAGGTCTTGTTCCACAAAGAAGACGAGTGTGCTGCGAGGTAGAACGCCACAGTGCGCGGATCGAGTTCGTGGTGGAAGTAGGCGGCGGCCTCGCCGGTCCACGCCCGTGCGGAAGCGCTTTCCGGAGCCCGCAGCTCCGCAAGCTCCCGGAGCGCGGTGCTGTAGTCGCCTTCGAGCAGAGCCGCGCCGACGAAGTGCGTCCGTTTGGGGCCGCCGGGGACGCCGAACCGCTGGGTGTCGTAGTAGTTGAGAAACAACAGGTTGATCTTCCGTCGATCGGCCAGCTCCGCTGCGGTCCCTTCGGGTAGGTTGCGCACCACCACCCGGAACCCGTTGCCCTCCAGCCCGCCGATGCGCAACGGGTCCGCGCCGTAGCCGTAGTGCTGCAGGCTCAGCTCCCCCTCATCGGTGGAGATCGACGGCTCGATGTCCTGGCCCGTCAACGTTCCCACGGGCAACGCGACGAGCTGCTCGGTGACGCCGTCTTCGTCCTTCAGGCCGCCGTACGTGATGTCCGTGGCCGGCAGCCCGAGGCGGTCGGCGATGAGCCGGACGGCTTCCATAGTGGTGTAGCCGGACTTGCGCAACAGCAGGTAGTGGTGGCTTGCGTCGGCGTGGTCGACGAGCGCGGTGACGAGGTTCTCCCGAACCAGGAAGTCGGCGGGATGGTGTTTGAGCACGGCCGTGTCGAGCATGGGCTAATTTCCTTCCTCGACGGGCTTGGCAGGTTCGGCGGCTACGTCGGCACCGAGCGCTCGCAAACGGCCGGGCAGGTCGGCGTAGCCCCGCACGAGATGATCCGTGCCGGAGACCCTGGTGGTCCCGGGTGTTGCGAGCGCCGCCAGCAGGAGCACGGCCGCGGCCCGCAGGTCTGTGGCGTGGATCGCCCGCTCGGCGGCACTCGGCGTCCAGGGTCCGGTCAGCCGTAGCGACCGCCGGTTCAGCTGGGCGTCGACACCCAGTGTCCGTAGCCCGTCGAGGTAGCCGAACCGGTTGGCCCACACCGTGTCGGTGACGGTCGAGCGGCCCGTGGCGTGTGCCGCGAGCAGTGCCAGGAACGGCTGGCTGTCGCTGAACACACCGTGCGAGCCGACGACGAGGTCGATCGGCTTCAGCCCCTCGGCCGGGTGGGCGACAACCGCGTCCGCCTGGAGGTCGATGCGCAGGCCCAGCTGCTCGAACGCCGCGAACTCCGGGGCGAGTGCCCGCGTGGCGCGTGCCATGCCGCGTCCGGTGACCCGCAGCGGAGCGCTGCCGAGCACCGCGCCGGCGCAGATCCACGTGACGACCTCGATCAGGTCCGGCACCAAGGTGTGCGACAGCGGGGTCCGGAGGACGTCGGGGCCGCGGCCGTGCACCACGATCTGCTCCGGCGAGGCCACGTCGATGTCCGCGCCGAGCCCGCGCAGCACATCGACCAGGTCGGTCACGTCCGGTTTGGGGTACGGGTGCCGCAAGACCGTTGTGCCGTGCGCTACCGCGGCGGTCAACAGCGCCGTCTTGGTGGCGCCGGAGTACAGCGGACCACTGCGCAACCGGCGATCGGCGGTGTAGTCCAGCAGGTCGATTCGGCAGCCGGTCAGCCGATCGGCGGTGACATCGAGACCGCCGATCGGGCTGGGCTCGACCATCGCGCCGAACCGGCGGAACACGTCGGCGTACTGCTCGACCGGCCTGCCGCCACCGGGATCGTTGCCGATCCGGCAGCCGCCCGCGTTGGGGATCCAGCCGGCTCCGAAACGTCCTAGCAGCGCCGGGACGAGGTAGACGCTGCCGTGGATCCGGCTCGCGAGGTCCGGGTCCAGCGCCGCGGTGGCGACACCGCTGCCGTCGACGACGAGGGTGCGGCCGTACAGGTGCGCACGACCGCCGAGCGCGTTCACCAGCCCGGCAAGCACCTGCGTTTCCGAGACGTCCGGGCAGTTCGCCACCGAGACCGGTGCTTGCCCCGCGAGCGCGGCGGCGACCACGGTCACCAGTGAATGCTTGAAGCCCTGTGTCGCCACCGCGCCGGCGATCCGGCGCCCGCCATTGACGGTCAATACGGTGTCGGCTTGATTTGCTGTGAGCACGCTACGCAAGGCACACAATTTGGCCCCCCTCCCCGAAGGCTTGCTTCTCAAGCAGTACACGAACCAATGAGGTGGATCAAGGGGTTGACGCCCTCATTTGCGCCGTGCTGTACTACGGATCGCGCTGGGAGGGCGCTCGCTAAGGTGGGGCAGCGTTCAGCGGCAGTCCAGATTGATTCGACGTCATAGACGCGCGCTGATTACGCACCGGCTTCGAAGGTCTGGCATTGTGCCGCGGCGACACTGGGTCGCATCGTGCCTGTTCACGGTGGGTGAAGTGGGCGATTCGCGTGCCGCGGTGCTGCGCTGGCGAATCGCCGTGTCCGGTGTGTCCGGTGTGTGCCGTTGCGCGCCGAGTGAAGAGTCGCGTACCAAGGGGCCTGCAATGTCTGTATTGAATCCTGATTGGGCGCGCCGAGAACCAAGGTGTGAACCTTATGTTTGGCTCGAAACCGCTCCTGGAGAGTTGTTCGGGGCCGAGGTCGCCGAGCGTCTGGCGGCGGAATTCCCGTCCGGAGAATTCACTCGAATGGACGTGACTGGTGCGAACAGGGACAAGACTTATCGCAATTTCAGCCGCCCCCTGGTCACCCGGGAACATTCGGTGCCGTCCGATCTGACGGAGGTGTGGCGCCGGTTGATCGCCGACCTCACCGAGGGGACCTACCTGCGGGACGTGGCGGCGCTGCTGCGGCAACCGGTCGCGTCCGGACTCGAGATCCGGCTGGTCCGCCACGCCGGCGGCGACTGGCTCAGCCCGCACACCGATCGTGCGGACAAGCTGTTCAGCCACATCTTCTACTTCACCAGGGGGTGGCGAGCCGAATGGGGTGGCTGCTTGGAGATCTTGGAGGGCGACGATCCGGCCTCGGTCGCCGGCCGGGTCGTCCCCGAACTCGGAGCTTCCGCCCTGCTGGCCCGTGCCGACAACTCCTGGCACCAGGTGAGCAGGGTGCGCGGGGCGCCCCCAGTCGACCGCACTTCGTTGCTGGTGCACGGCCGGCGATGAACGGTTTCGGCGCAACGGTGTCGCGGATCTTGGTGCTTGGCTGCCCCGGTTCGGGCAAGTCGACGCTGGCGACCGTGCTGGCACGCCGGACCGGGCTGCCGCTCCACCGGCTCGACGACGAGCACTGGGGGCCAGGCTGGACCCGACCGGACCCAGTGTGGTGGAAACGGCGGCAGGAAACCATCGTCTCGAACGACCGGTGGATCATCGAGGGCAACTACCTGCCCACTATCCCCATCCGGGCGGCGCGCGCGGAAGTGGTGGTGGTCGTCGACACCGGCACGTTCCGGTGTCTGTACCGGGTGGTCGCGCGGGCGTGGCGGATCCGGCGCGGTGATCTCGGCGGTCTGCCGACCGCCGTGGCGGCCGAAGCCGCGAGGGGTACACGAGTGAAGGCGACCCGTGATCTGGGTGCCTTGTTGTGGCTGGTTCTCCTTTTCCGGTTCCGCGGCCGATGGCCGGTCGTCGACGCGGCCCGCACCAACCCGGACGCCGGATTGGTGCTGGCGGTGACGCCGAGCCGGGGGAGGGACCGGGCCGAGAACGTGCGCAAGGCGCTGCGGCGCCGGGAGATCGAAGCTCGGACGGTCGGTACCGCGGAAGTCGCGGACCTGATCGAAGGCTGGGCCGTGCCGGCCCGGCAGGTGTGACAACCAGTCGAAAAGGAGCAGTGGATGCGAGTACTCGTCACCTGGCCACCGCATGTGCCGAGTTACTTCAACGCCGGCCACCACCTGCCCACCTTCACGATCGCCGCCTACTTGCGCGGACAAGGGCACGAGGTGGCGGCACTCGACGCGGGTGCGTTGAACTTCTCGTGGAAGGAGTTCGCCGACTTCGTGTTCTCGGGCCGGTTCGACGCGGTGGTGATCGTCAACGAGTTCGACGTCGTGGAAGGGGTGCGCCGGGCCGCGGACTACTGCCGGGCGTTGTGCCCGGAGGCCACCCTGGTGACAGTCGGCAGGCTCGGCTATCAGAACCCCGGGTTCTTCCGGACCCTCGACCTCGACGCGATCGTGGCCGGTGGCGACTACGAAGCGGGCGTGGCCGAAGCGCTGCGGTGGGCGGAAGCGGGCGAACGCGTGGGAAGAGGGTTACCGGGGGTGTACGTGCGCCAAGGCGGGGACTGGCTGGACCCGAGCGGGCCGGGTCGCTGGCTCGCCGTCGGCGAGTGGGTTCTGCCGGACGTGTCCGAGATCCCCTATGCGGCCTATGAAAGTCTTTATCGCCGCGACCAGAACAAGTTCTGCGGCATTCCCGAACGGCGCGAACTGGTGGTGCCGGTCGCTCGCGGTTGCCCGGTGGGCTGTTCCTTCTGCGACGTGCCGTCGATGCAGGGCCGCGGCGAACGACGGCTGGGGGTCGAAGCGACGGCGAGCTACATCCGAGACGCCTTCGCCGCCCACCCCTTCGAGTACGTGGCTTTCTACGCGCCGACGTTCACGCTGGACAAAAAGTGGGTGGCCGAGCTGTGCGGGGCGCTCCGCGCGGAACCACGGCCTTATGCCTGGAAGTGCGCGACCACCCTCCACCACCTGAGCGAAGGAATGATCGCGGACATGGCCGCGGCCGGGTGTGTGCGGATCAGCGTGGGCGTCGAAACGTTCGAGGAGGCCGCCGCCGGGGAACTTCCCCGAGTCAAGCAGCTGGCCCGGGCGCGCTTCGAAGAGGTCGTCGGCTGGTGCCGGACGCACAGGATCGAGCTGAACTGCTTCGTGATCGTCGGCTTGCCGGGGACGACTCCGGTCGGAACCCGGCGCACGATGGAGATCATCCGCGCGGCCGGCGCCAGAGTCCGGCCGACGCTGTACACGCCCTACGAGCAGATGCACGGTGACATGACAGAGCGAGAGCTGAGCGCCTTCAACCGGCAAACCTTCGTGACGCCGTCAGAGATCACCCTCCGCGGTCACACGCCCGCCGACTATCTGGAGCTGATCTTCGGCGGTGACGGCTACCGCACACCGTCGACCGAGCGCGTTCCCGCGGCACTGGCGTTCGGACGGACCCGGTGATGGGCGGCCAGGAGGAAATCCACGACGTCGTCGGCATCGGGTTCGGTCCGGCGAACATCGCGCTCGCCGCGGCCGCCGCCGAGGAAGCACCGGAACTTCGCATGCGGTTTCTCGAAGCGCGTCCGCAAGTGAGCTGGCAGCCCGGGATGCTCCTGAGGGGCTCCGACATCCAGAACAACCCGATCCGGGATCTGGCCACGCTCCGCAATCCGAGAAGCCGGTTCACCTTCGTCAACTTCCTGCACGAGCAGGGGAGGCTGTTGGCGTTCCTCAACGTTCCGGCGCACTTCCCCCTTCGTCGTGACTACGCGCAGTACGTCCGCTGGGCCGGCGAGCAACTCGGTGACGTCGTCGAGTACGAGCGCGAGGTGGTGCGGGTGACCCGGGCGCCGGGGCCGGACCGGCACTACGTGGTGGAAACCCGGTCGGGGCAGAGCTACCGCGGGCATTCGCTGGTCGTCGGAACGGGGCGCACACCGTACATCCCGGAGTTGTTCACTCCTCTTCTCGGTACGAATGTTTTCCACAGCAACGAATACCGCTGGAGAGTGGCCGAACTGCGTGAGCGCGAGGAGGCACCGAGAGTCGCAGTGATCGGCGCGAGCCAGAGCGCCGTCGAGATCACCCTCGACCTGCACTCCGGTTTCCCGCGAGGTGCGATTCTCAGCATCATGCGGGGCTTCGGCCCGCGACTGAAGGACACCAGCCCGTTTTCCGAGGAAGCGTTCCTCCCCGAGTTCACCGACTACTACTTCGACGCTTCGGCGGAGAGCAAGCGGGATCTGGACTCGCAGCTGCGTGGAACCAACTACTCGGCTGTCGACGGCGACGTGATCGACGCGCTCTACCTTCGCCGCTACGAGGACCAGATCGACGGTACGAGGCGGCTGTTCACCTACCGTAATCGGGAGGTGACCGCAGCCAGGATGGTCGGGAGCCAGGTGGAACTGTCCCTGCGCGAACGGCACCGAGGCGACCAGGAGGTGGTCGTGGTGGACGCCGTGGTGCTGGCCACCGGATTCCGCGACCTCGGCCCGGCGATCGATCAGGAGCCGCACCCTCCGGTGCTCGACGGGCTGGCGGGCGACTTCGCCACGGACGCGCGGGGCACGCTGCAGGTGGACCGGGACTACTTCGTCCAGCCCGCCGACGAGGCGTCCGGAGTGGGGCCGTTGTTCCTCAACGGTCTGTGTGAGAGCAGTCACGGCCTCGGCGACGCGGGTTCGTTCAGCTTGCTTTCCCTGCGGGCGGAGACGCTGCTCACCGGGATCAAGAAGCGCCTGTCCGCCGTGGGCTCGCCCCGGGGTCGTTGAGTGGACGTGCGAAGCCGCTGCTGGACGGGCGCCGGGGTGATCAACACGCGCGATCTCGGCGGACTGCCGCTGCGGGACGGCCGTCGCACCGCGTTCGACGCATTGATCCGGTGCGGTTCCGGCACGTCCGCGATTCCGCCGGTCGCCAGGGTCCTGGCCGCCCGTCACGGGCGGGTCCGGCTGGTCGATCTGCGCGGCGACGGAGAGGTGGTCGACGAACCCGACCACCAGGGCATCCTGGTGCGCCGGCTGACGATGAGCGATCCGGTGCATCGCGGAAGAGGAGGCGCCACTCGTGACGCGGCCTACTTCGTCGCGCACTACCGACGGCTCCTGCCCCGGGCGTTCGAGGTTGCGGGCGAGGTCATGAGCATCCTGGCAGACGATCCCTCGCCGGTCGTGGTCACCTGCAGGCTCGGCAAGGACCGGACCGGGCTGGTGGTGATGGTCGTGCTCCGGGTGCTCGGTGTGGCTCCGCGGTGGATAGTTCGCGATTTCGCCTTGACCGCGCGGTTCTTCACGGCTGCCGGGGAGTGGGTCGACCAGTACGCGTCGACGCGTGGCGAACCCCCCGTTGCGGTGTTGCGTCGGCTGGTCCTCCCTCCGTCCGTACCCGTCCGGACGTTGGCGGAGATCGACAGGCTGGCGGCCGACGCGGTCGCCCGGCACGCACTGCTCGGGATCGATGAACAGGTCGCACGCCGGGCGGCGCTCCGGCTGACCCTGCCAGGGGGAGCACCATGACGAGTCCGGGACCACGCTGGCCCGACCCCGTCGTCCGACCGCGGCGCACGTACGACCCGCGGGCCAACTTCAGCTCGAACGAGCTGATTCACCCTGCTGTCGGAGACCTGGTCGCCGGTCTGGTCGCGGACTTCCGGCCGGGGACGCTGACCCGGTACCCGGTTCAGGACCGAGCATTGGATTCCGCAGCCAAGCTGTTCGGGCGGGAGGAAGACGAGATCCTGCTCGCCCCCGGCTCCGACTCAGTCATCAGATTGCTGGTTTCGGCGGCTCGCGAGCTTTACGGCGGCAGGCTCGTGCTGCAAGACCCGAACTACGAAGCTTGGACCACGGCGGCGGCGTTGGCCGGCGGGTGGCGGGTGACGCGGGTCCGCAAGCCTTCGGACCCCGCCAGGCGATGGCTCAACGAGATGCGGGTCGCGGCTGAAGCGTCCGTGTCTTCGATCGTCGCGGTGTCGTGGCCAAACGGCCCGGACGGCCACCTACCGGCATGGGCCGAGCTGACCGCGCTGGCGGCCTCGTGTCGGGCTCGCGGCCACTTGCTGGTCATCGATGGCTGCTACGCGGGATTTTCTGGCGACTACCGTCGGCTGGCACAACTGGCCGGGCCGAACTGCCTCGTCCTGTTCAGCTGGTCCAAAAGCTTCGGTTTGGCCGGGGGCAGACTCGCCACTGCGCTCGCCGACGGCGCCATCATTCGATTCTTGCGTGCCTTCGGCCAGGAATCCCACGTCAACACGCTCATGCTCCAGGCGTTGTGCGCCACCCCCGGCCGCCACCGGGCGTTCGAGCAGGTATGGGCGGACATCGCGGGAACTCGCGAAACGACGCGTGAATGGCTGGCCGGTCGCGCTGTCCACGCACCACCATCCGGCGGCAATTTCCTGCACGTGCCGTGCGAGAGCGAGTTCACCGCCAAGAAGCTGACGACCGAGCTGAGCACCCGCGGCTTCCGCGTCCGCGACATGGGCGACACCCCGGGACTTCAGCATCACGTGCGATTCACCGTGGGACACGGCCCGGAGCACATGCGTTTCCTTCATTCGCTCGACCCTCTGCTCGCGGTCCTGGACCGATAGCGGAAGGCGCAGAAACCCTTCAGCCAGCCCCGTAGAGAGCGACAATTTGCTGGCCACGGCAGCAACACACCCTCATCGGCACGAGAGTGTTGTACAGACCGGTCGTCGCGATCTGCGCATCTGGGATGCCGGTCGGCGCCTGCATCGTCGTTGAGGGCGGACGCTGGAGATATTTGCGCCGGGGAACTCCACGGTTGGGTAGTGGTGTTCGTTCGGTCTCCGGATTTGGCTCGCGGCGTGATGCTGGGGTCTATGCCGCCGGGTTGGAGGTGGATCAGCGTCGGCGGGTGTGGATCGATCCGGCCGGCAGCGCGGTCACGGTGGCTGAGTGGCCAAGGCGGTGGTTCCGGTCGCTGGATCTCGATCCGCGGACGATCGAGAGACCGTCTCAGCGTCGGAACGGGGGTGGGGCAGTGCTCCAGTTTTGCCCCAGCAGGAGCACAAGATCACGCCGTAAGCCGATCACCGAAGATCCGAGCCGGAACGCAGAAAACCCCTCCGACCAGCCTGGAAGACTGAAACGAAGGGGTTCGTTGCGATGTGGAGCCAAGGGGACTCGAACCCCTCACTGCCAGTGAGGGTCGATCATGGCTCTGACCTGCGCGATAGAGAATCGCCTAGTGAAATGATGCGCTTGACCATCGTCGCTGGCAACTGTGTGCTGTTCAGCGCAGTTGTAACAGGGAGTTTGCCCCAGTGAAATTGGTGAGAGGACCCGCCAGCGTTCGTTACGAACAAACGTGCGGATGGAGCGCGGCCCGAGCTTGGAGCCAGTCGAGCAGCATTGAGTCGGGCGGTGCCGTGCGGCCGGAACCCGCATTGACGAGCTGTGTCAGTCGCGGCCGGTCCCTGCGTTGTGCTGCCGAGCGCCGCTTGCCGAGGTGCACGCTCTGCGGCTACTCAAGACTGATCCGATGATCGACGAGGTGGGATCATAACGTCGGGTTCGTTGAACTCGACTCCCGTGTATGACGCCTGAGGCCTCACCGAGTCAACGGGCGCAGGCGTTGGAAGCTGGCCATCGACGTCATCTGCGCCGACGACATCGGTAGCAAGCGCTCCTCCGCGATCCACTACGAAACGGTCGAGTGCTTCCAACGGGCCAGGCTGCGGGCAGCGGGCCGTTGCTGCGGGCAAGTTCAACCCCGAATGCCACGAGTACCAGGGGTATCTCGACTCTGGAGGACCAAGCCGGCAGAAAAAAGTCCCCTTGCACTTACTCGCTGAATCGAAGACCTGCGCAGATGCTGCGTAGCACTTGCCTGGAGCGAGATCGCGTGCTGGCGACCGTGGTGGCCGCCGAGCCGGTTCGCGCACGGAAAGGGCCGGAAGCGAGGGCTTCCGGCCCGTTCCGGGCTCAGTACCAGTGCGCGCGGCCGCCGATCTTACGGCCGGTCCCGCCGAGGATCGCGAGGACGACGCCCGCGACGGCGAGCACGGTGCCGATCGTGTACAGCACCGGGATGCCGATGAGGAAGCCGATGATGATCAGGATGACGCCGAGGACGATCACGGTGGGGGAACTCCTTTTCCGGGGGACCCGCCACCCCTGAGCGGGTGGCGGCTCGCTTCGAGCGCGGAGGTACCCCGGACACCCTGCCGGTCAAACAGGCGTTCTTATCCGGAAGGATGGACAGTGGGGCCGATCTCGGCCCAGACCGTCTTCCCGGCCGGCCGCTGCCGGACCTGACGAAAACCCGACTCGCAGCCGATGTCGCGACGCAACGCGGCCCTGTGGTCGGCGGCTCGATCGGCGTGTCGTCAGTACTCAGTGGTCAGACTCAGCCGAGCCCGGCCGAAGCCAGGTGTGCACCCGTCGGCGGCGGGGTCATGGCGCACGCCTTACTACGTCCACTCCTCGGCATGAGCGTGTGTCGTGGCGGGATGGCCGGCACGTCCGAACCCTCTTGGCCAACGAGCTGGAGCTCGGCGATTTTGGAGGAGATCCGGCCGGACCGGGCAAACGCTACCGGCCCACGGCGGATGGCAGGGCGATGGTCTGCGGCGCTGACCGACGCGGCGGAACCCGGCCACCGGAAAAGTAGCAGCGGCATGTCCGTTACCGAAGGTGCCGTACCACCGGTAAGCTGGCCTCCGATGCAGAAAACCCGCCAATCTTCCGCGCCGCCGGAAGAGCGGACGCCGCAAGGCGCGGGCTGGCTCCCGCACGGCTATCACCTCGCAAGCCACTCCCACCGCGACGGGCAACTGGTGTACGCGGCAGCCGGGGCCTTCGCCACCACGACCGAGTACGGCACCTGGATCGCGCCCGCCGATCGGATCACCTGGACGCCGCCAGGTTTCGAGCACTCGCACCGCTTCTACGGCCGGACCGACGCCCGCATCCTCGCCGTCCCCGCCGACGAGTGCGGGGAGCTGGTCGAGCACCCCTGCGTGTTCGCGGTGTCGCCCCTGCTGCGCGAGGGCATTCTGGCGCTGACCGGCGACCGGACGAAATCCGCCGACGCCGACCGGCGGCTGCGCGCGGTCGTGCTCGACGAACTCGGCGAGATTCCCGAGCAGTCCTTCCACCTGCCCGAGCCGCGCGACGACCGGCTGCGCGCCGCGACCGATCTCCTGCACGCCGATCCCGGCCGGAACACGACCCTGGCCGAACTGGGGCGGGCCGCCGGGACGAGCGAACGCACCCTCAGCCGCCTGTTCCACACCGATCTCGGCATGAGCTTCCACCGCTGGCGCACCATCCTGCGCATCCACCACGCCCTCATCCGGCTCACCGACGGCGACTCCGTCACCGACACCGCGATCACCTGCGGGTGGTCGAACCCCTCGACCTTCATCGAAGCGTTCACCGCCGTCGTCGGGCAAACCCCCGGGCGCTACCAGGCCGGCCTGCGCGACCGCGGCGAATAGGAATGTTGGCGGGTTTTCGTTATTGCCCGTCCGGATATCGGTGGACGGCAATCACCGGCCCGGCCACAGTGGCGATCATGACTCCAACAGAAGAAAACACCACCGCGGTCGTCGTGGGCGGCGGGGTCGCCGGGCTCGCGCTCGGCACCTTCCTGCAGCGCAGCGGAATCCGGTGCGTCATCTTGGAAAAGCACAGCCGCCAGTACGTCGAGAACCGGCAACGGGCCGGGTCGCTCGACGCCCGCGGCGTGCGCATGCTGCACGAATGGGGCGTGGGAGAGGCCGTCGAAGGGCCCGGTCACAATTCCTCCGACGAGTCGATACCGCTGATCGTCGACGGTGAAGAGCGCGAATGGAAAATGGACTACGAGGACGCCGAGGGTGCCTTCCTCCCGCAGCAGATCCTGGTCCGGAACCTGATCAGGATATTCCTGCGTGACGGTGGCGACCTCCGTTTCGAGGCCAAGGACATCGCACTGGACGGTCTCGGCACCGGGCATCCCCGGGTCCGCTACCGGGACACCGCCGGCTCGACCACGGTGATCGGCTGCGACTTCGTCGCCGGTAGCGACGGCCACCAGGGCGTCACCAGGACGGCCATCCCCGACGGCTTCCTCACCTGCCACACCCACGAGTTCGGCTACGCCTGGCTGACCGTCATGACGGAGGTGCCCGCCGATCCGCCGGCCGTGATGGCGGTGCATTCCCGCGGCTTCGCCGCCCAGATCACCCGCGGACCGAACGCGAGCCGTGTCTACCTGCAGTGCCCGGTCACCGACACCGTCGAGGACTGGCCGGACGAACGCGTCTGGAGCGAGCTCGGCACGCGGTTCGGCGAACCTGTGCCGAGGGGGCCGATCGGCACCAAGCAGGTCGTGCCGCTGCGCGGTGTGGTGTTCAGCCCGATGAGGTACGGAAGGCTCTACCTCCTCGGCGACGCGGCGCACTTGATTTCCCCGATGAGTGCGGAGGGAATGAGCCTCGCACTGCACGACGCCGAAAAACTCGCCCAAGCGATCATCCACCAGGTCGGAAAAAACGCTGGGAACCTGCTGGAGAGCTACTCGGACACCTGCCTGACCCACACCTGGGAACGACAGGCGGCCGCGGTCTCGATGACCGACACGATGCACGACTCCGGTGACGCCACCTACCGCGGAGAATTCCTCAAGCAGGTCGCGCGAGCGAACCTGGAAAACCTCCTCCGGCCACGCGTGCCGAAGAACTGACCCCGCGCATGGACCGTCGCCACGGACGTACCTACTGGCCGATCTCCGAGACGTGGGCACTGACGATTCGCCAGCCGGCGGGCATCCGTACCCACGTTTGGCTCTGCCGGCCCACGACCGGCCGGCCGGGGTAGCGGAACAGGGTGGTCACCACGGCGGTGTCGGCGCCGAAGGTGGTGATCCGGGTGTCGTGGGTTTCCCGGCCGTCGAGTGGTCCCTGCGTGGCGCGCCACGTGCGCAGTTCGTCGATGCCCTGCTGGTGGTCGGCGATGCCGAACCGGACGGTGGCCGGGCTGGCCCAGAACGACTCGTTCAGCACGGCGTGGTCGCCGGCCACCAGTGCGGCTTCGTAGCGTGCGAAGGCCGCCGACACCTCGGCGTGCACGGCTGGGTCGTCGACAACGGGCCCGGTGGTCCCGAGCTCGGCGACCCGGTCGGTGGAATTCATGAGGCGGATGCGTCGATCATGTCCGTGGCGGCTGGTCGCGGCTCGGCGTCGGACGTCGAATCGCGGTGGAGCAGGGCGAACACCGCACAGACCACGGCGAAGAACAGATAGCCCAGCGCGACCTGACCGCCACCCGCGTTCCAGCCGATCTGCGGGGCGTGGATCAACCCGACGAACGACAGCACCGCGCCGGCCGCCGCGTAGCCGGCGGCCCACCAGAACTGCTTGTCGATGAGGAACGCGGTGATCGCGCCGAGGACCAGTCCGGCCAGGATGGCGCCGTCGCCGAGCAGGTGCAGGCCCTGGTAGACGACGCCCGCGCTCTCCAGGGCGGGTTCACCGACCTCGGCCGCGCTGGTGCCCGCCGCCGACAGCACGTTGTCCATCTGGCCGGTCGCCCACGCCGCGACGTTGGGGATGATGGCCATGACCACCGCGACCGCGTGCGGCCGCGGGACGACCCGGAAGGCCTGCGCGCCGATCAGCAGGCCGATGTACAGCAGGATCGGCACGATCGCCGGCACCGGCAGCAGCGCGCTGAGCAGGCCGAACAGGCCGCCGAAGCACATCAGCGCGATGACGACGCCGGTCAGCATCGAGTACGCCGTGCGGCCGCCGACCTCCTTCCAGCCTGGGTGTCCGATGTAGACAGCAGGCGGGAACGGCGAGCCGAGCGCCGAGCCGACGATCGCGCCGATGCCGTCGGCCAGCAGCACGCTGCGCAGGTTGAAGTGGTCGCCCGCGGCAGCGGCACTCTCCACATTGGTCATACCCTCGGTGAAGTTGTAGATGCCCAACGGGATGGCGGTGGCCAGCAGCGGGCCGATCTCGGACAGGCCGTGCCACAACAGGTCGAACTGGAACGACGGCAGGCCGGTCACGATGTCCCGGGCGGCCGCGGACACGTCCGCGGGGTGCATGAAGCCGCCGATCCAGCCGATGGCGGTGCCCGCCACCAGGGCGGCCAGGCCGATCGGGATGCCGAACGGCAGCTTCACGCCGGCGAAGAAACCGATGAGCAGCAACGCGAACACCGGCAGCGCGATCCACGCGGCCGCCCACATCTGACCGGCCGGACGCATCGAGATGAAGGCGATGGAGATGCCGGCGAGCGTGCCCAGCATCGCCGCCTGCGGCGTGAACCGCCGGATGTAGGGGCCGACGAACGCACCGGCCAGCACGATCAATCCGATGATGAACGACCACGCGAGGCCCGCTTGCCACGCCTTGATCGGGTCATTCGTGCTCAGGTACACCGGCAGCATGATCACGAACGTCACGATGAACATGTGCGGCACACTGGGCCCGTAGGGCATGGCAGTGACGTCGGTGCGGCGCTCCTTGTAGGCCAGGCGTCTGCCGAGCCAGGTGTAGTAGACGTTGCCGATCAGCAGCTGGATGCCCAGGGCCGGCAGGATCACGCCGTACACGTCGCCCGAAGAGATCTTCGCGACGCCCAGGCACAACCCGGAGAGCACCAGTACGTTCACCAGGACGTTGAAGCCGAGACCGAAGAACGCGTTGAGGTCACCGCTGACCCACAACGGCAGTTCGACATCGGAATCGGAGCGGTTGCGGGAGCGCGCGAAGATGGACATGACCGGAACCTTTCCGCGGATCTCAACGGGCCGGGGTGGCGAGAACGGAAATCGCGGCGAGGTAGGCGGCCGACGGTGCGACCCAGCCGAAGATGCCGCCCTGCGCGGAGATCATGGCGAGACCGGCGTCCTGGAACTCGGGGAAGTACGAACCGACGCAGTCCGACAGCACCAGGCATTCGTAGCCGCGGTCGTTGGCCTCACGGACGGTGGTGTGCACGCAGACCTCGGTCGTCACGCCGGTCACGACCAGCGAGGTGATGCCGGCAGTGGCCAGGACCGTGCCGAGTTCGGTGCAGTAGAACGCGCCCTTGCCCGGCTTGTCGATCACCAGCTCGCCGTCGACGGGCGCGAGTTCGTCGATGATGCCGTGGCCGTGTTCACCGCGGATGAGGATGCGGCCCCCTGGACCCGGATCGCCGATGCGCATCGACGGGCGACCGCGCTCGAGTTTGGCCGGCGGGCAGTCGGACAGGTCCGGCAGATGGCCCTCGCGGGTGTGGATCACCATCACGCCGGCGGCGCGCGTCGCGGCGAGGGTTCGCTGGAGCGGAGCGATGACCCCGCGCAACCGGCTCACGTCGTTGCCGAGCGTTTCGCCGAACCCGCCCGGTTCGACGAAGTCCCGCTGCATGTCGATCACCAGGAGCGCGGTGGTGGTGGGCTCGAACAGGAACGATGTGGGGTCGGCGTCGACCCGGAGAGGAGTGGTCATCGGCTGTCGAGCCCTTTCGTTTCGGTCAATCGTCGGTGGTGATCGCCCCGATCACGGCATCGGAAGTGGCCACGGCCCCGAACACGCCGCCCTGCATGGTCACCATCTTCAGCGCGGCCGCGTGGTTGCCCGGATCGGTCGCGCCGGTGCAGTCGGACAGGATGAGGCATTCCAGACCGCGGTCGTTGGCCTCGCGCATCGTGGTGTGCACGCACACGTCGGTCGTGATGCCGGTCAGGATGAGGTGGCTGATCGCGTTGGCGCGCAACACCAAATCCAGGTTGGTGGCGTAGAACGCGCCCTTGCCCGGCTTGTCGATCACGACCTCGCCGGGCAGCGGCGAGACCTCGTCGACGATCTCCCAGCCCGGTTCACCGCGTACCAGGATGCGCCCGGCCGGCCCCGCGCTGCCGATCTCCGCCCCGATCCGCGCCGAACGCCAACGCTTGTTGGGCGGCAGGTCGGTCAGGTCCGGCAGGTGACCTTCCCGGGTGTGAATCACCAACATGCCCACGTCTCTGGCGTGGGCAAGGAGTTTCTGCGTGCCGGGCAGGCCCGCTCTGGTGAGTTCGAGGTCGTAGCCCATCCGCTCGACATAGCCACCGGGTCCGCAGAAGTCGGTCTGCCAGTCGATGCACAGCAAGGCGACCCGGTCGATCGGCACCACACTGTCGTACGGCCAGGGGTAGGGATCTGCCGGAACCGGTCCTATCCGCGCGGTCATAGTCGTCGATTGTCGACCGTTGGGTTTCAAGGAGGACCGTTGTGAGTTACGTCTCAGTTACCAGCCTGGCTTCTGACCAGCGATGTCGTCGTGGGGTGACATGACTTGAACGCTTCGGGCGCGCGTTGGCAAAGACGGGGTGTCAGGGCAAGCGAAACCCGAGGAGCTTCATGTCGTCAGACGCGGAACTGATCGGCAGGTCGCTGCGCGGAGACACCGATGCCTTCGCGGAAGTGATCAGCCGGCACGAGACCGCGATCGGGACCTATCTGGCGCGCAGAGTGGGGCGGCAGGCCGCCGAGGACGTGCTCGGCGATGTGTGGGTGGCGGCTTACGAGTCCCGCGCGAACTATGACCTTTCGTACCCCGAAGCCAGGCCTTGGTTGTACGGGGTCGCGCTGAACAGGCTGCGCCGGCACTGGCGGTCCGCACCGGCCGAGGAGCCGGCGCCGGACCTGGCCGGCGTGGCCAGTGACTGGGATCCCTGGCCGGCGGTGGATGCCCGCGTGGACACGCAGGCACTGCTGAGCAGCGCACTGGCCCGGCTCAAACCGGAAGAGCGGGAAGTGCTGGGCCTGGTCGCCTGGGAGGACCTGACCGTCGCCGAGGCGGGGCGGGTGCTCGACATGCCGGCCGGCACGGCCCGCCGCCTGTTGCACCAGGCGCGCAAGGCGTTGCGTGAGGCCCCCGAAGTCGTCGCGCTGCTGCAAGTCCCGACAACGTGAAAGACAACTGATGGACGAAATGGATCTCATGAAGAAGCTGCGTGACGTGCCGTCCCCCGGGCCCGAGGCCTATGACCGTGCCCGCACGGCACTGCAGACGGCGATGGAGGAGCCCGTGGCCACGGTCGTGCGACCGAAGCGCTGGTTCTCCTGGCCCAAGGCCGGCGTCGCCGCCGCGGGCGCGGCAGCCGTAACGGCGGCCGTGGTGATGGGTACGACAGGTGGCAACGCCCCGGCCGTCCCGTCCGGCGCGGCGTCGCAGGCGGTCGAGGCGCCGCTGGTGAAGCTGGCCTCCGCGGTCCAGGCGGCCGGCATGCAGCCAGGAGACGCGTCGCTGATCATCAACACGAAGTTCGGGCCCGACGACAAACCGGAACATTCCTACACCCTCTACACCGACAAGGGCCTGCAGTTCACGGGCGACTCGGCGAAGTCCCTGACGGACGCAGTCGCCGGGGGCCACGCCGAGCCTGCCACGCCGTACGACGGGAAGGTGATGGCGGCGGCCCGCCTCGCTGCGAAGGGCGACGTGGACAAGGCCAGAATCGCGATGATCACCGCGTCCAACAACGCTCTCGGAGTCGGCCTGAGCCCCACCGAGGCCGACAAGGCCTGGGCGGCCGCCCAAGCGGAGACCGCGGAGATGTTCCGCAAGGCGGGGAAGCCGGTTCCCGCCCCCAAACCGCGTCCGACGGGCAAGGACCTGGAAAACCTCATCGACAACCACCTGTGGAGCAACGCCGAACACGCGCTGTTCGCCAACGCCGCCGATGCGGAGGTCCGCGCGGGCGTGCTGAAGCTGTACGCGACCATCCCGGACATGATCGTCGGCAAGACCAACGTCGACGGCCAGGCCGCGCTGACCCTCACGGCACCCCCCGCCATCCTGGGCGGCGGTGCGGACGTCCTCATCATCAACGCCGGCAACGGCCTGCCGATCCGTGAGGAGATCACCTCGGCGGAATCGTCGAAGCGTTACGTGGTGAACTACAAGGCCTTCCGCGTGACCGTCGCCGACGTGGCCGCGGGCAAGATCTGATCCTCGTACCGGACTGTCTTGGGAGGGCCGGGATCATCACGGCCCTCCCAAGACAGTTCTGTCTGTGCGTCGCCGCGGCCGGCTCCCATCGACGCGACAGAACTGGCGCGCCTGATAGCCGTCGGCGAGGTTACCGCGGTCGAGGTCGTGCAGGCGCATCTGGATCGCATCGAGGCGGTGGACGAGCGGGTCAACGCGTTCGTCACCGTGCTGGGCCGCTGGGTGGCGTGCCGTTCGCGATCAAGGACTCGTTCGACACCGCGGGTGTGCGGACCACCCGGGGATCGTCGTTGTTCGCCGATCACGTGCCGGAGGCCGACGCCACCGCCGCGGCACGGCTGCGGGCCGCGGGCGGCATCCCGTTGGCGAAGACCAACCTGCCGGAGATGTCGTACTGGACCGAGCCTGTGGTGAGGGGTCGCGTCGTGGTGCGTGTCCAGGATCGCTCCATAGGCGACAGAGAGGAAGCTGATTCCGCGAAGAACCTCGTGGCGCCACCGGAACAGGTGCCAGCGACGAGATCGGCGGCGCCGGCCGGCGTGTAGAGGAGCTGGCCTGTATAGCTGGCGGGGGAGCCGTTGGGGCCCGGACTGCCTTGGTCGCCCGAGCGGTTCGGCGTCGGACTGCCAAAGTGGGTCATCGATTTGCATGGCGGCCTCGAAGTGCGCGACGGGTCGTGGTCGCTGCTAACTCCGCCCGACTGCGTCCGGGGAGACAGGACTCGTCGGTAGCTGAACTTCTTCTTGACGAAACTCAAGATCCGGACCAACGAAAAAACCGCCCTACCTGGATCTCTGGATCCGGTGGGCGGTGTTTCGTCACTGTGGAGCTAAGGGGACTCGAACCCCTGACCCCCTCACTGCCAGTGAGGTGCGCTACCAGCTGCGCCATAGCCCCGAGGCGAAGGTGAACTCCGCATCTCGTATGCCCATACAGTACACCCCGCCCAGACGGCCTCCACGCGGGGGTACCCACAACCCCGCGAAGCCCCTGACCTGCACGTTCACACCTTATTTTTAGTCCTGTATTGACCTCCCCCTGTGGCCGCCGTTACATTTTGCGCGGTTGTGACGCCGAGGTCCCCGCCCGTTACGCCGCGTCTTCAACACCGGGCACACCTCTCGATGACGCCGCAGGTGCGGCAGAGGAGGCTTCGATGACGAGACGGCGGGTGATGACGCTGCTCGCGGCAGCGTCGGTCCTGGTCGGAAGCATGACGACGGCCACGGCGAGTGCCGCCGTGACGCCGGACGGGTGGTACACCGTTGCCGCCGTCAACAGCGGGAAGTGCGTCGATGCGCGGGGCGCCGGGACGGCCGATGGGACCGTTGTCCAGCAGTACGCCTGCAACCAGACCGCCTCGCAGCAGTGGCAGTTCCAGTCCACCGGGGACGGCTACTTCCGGGTCAACGCCCGCTCCAACCCGGCCGCCGCCTGGGACGTCAAGGACGTCTCCGCCGCCGATGGTGGCCTGCTGCAGCTCTGGACCTACGGGGGCGGGGCCAACCAGCAGTGGCAGGCCGTCGACGAGGGCAACAGCCGGTACCACTTCGTCAGCCGCAACAGCGGGAAGTGCCTCGACGTCCCCGGGGCGTCCACCGGCGATGTGCAGCTCCAGCAGTACACCTGCAACGGCACCGGGGCCCAATCCTTCATGCTGACGCCCGTGAACACGAGCCAGCCCGGACAGCCCGACTTCGGCCCGAACGTGGTGATCTTCGACCCGTCGATGCCGAGTTCGACCATCCAGAGCCGGCTCAACAGCATCTTCTCCCAGCAAGAGCGCAACCAGTTCGGCAGCCAGCGCTACGCCGTCATGTTCAAGCCCGGCACCTACGCCAACGACGTCAACGTCGGCTTCTACACGCAGGTCCTCGGCCTCGGCCTGAGCCCCGACGCCGTGAACATCAACGGCGCCGTGCACGTCGAGGCCGACTGGTTCCCGCCGCAGAACGCCACCCAGAACTTCTGGCGGGGTGCCGAGAACCTGTCCGTGACGCCGAACGGCGGTGCCGACCGCTGGGCCGTCAGCCAGGCCGCCCCCTACCGCCGCATGCACGTCCGCGGTGACCTGCAGCTCGACGACGGCGGCTGGGCCAGCGGCGGCTGGATCTCCGACACGAAGATCGACGGCCAGGTCCGCTCCGGCTCGCAGCAGCAGTGGATCTCCCGCAACTCGCAGTTCGGCAGCTGGAACGGCTCGAACTGGAACATGGTCTTCGCGGGCGTCCAGGGCGCCCCGGCGAACACCTTCCCGAGCCCGCCCTACACCACCGTCGGCCAGACGCCGGTGACCCGCGAGAAGCCGTTCCTCTACATCGACGGCGCGGGCAAGTACCAGGTGTTCGTCCCGGGCGTGAAGACCAACGCGTCCGGCACGAGCTGGGCGAACGGCGCCGCTCCCGGCACCTCCCTGCCGATCGACCAGTTCTACATCGCCAAGCCCGGCGCCACCGCCGCCGACCTGAACGCCGCGCTCGCCGCCGGCAAGAACCTGCTGGTCACGCCCGGTGTCTACCACCTGAACCAGACGCTGCGGGTGACCCGGCCGGACACCGTCGTGCTCGGCCTCGGCATCGCCACGCTGATCCCGGACAACGGCATCACCGCGATGACCGTGGACGACGTCGACGGCGTCAAGATCGCCGGCCTGCTGATCGACGCCGGCACGACCAGCTCGAACACGCTCATGCAGGTCGGCCCGGCCGGTGCGAGCGCGAACCACGCCGCGAACCCGACGTCGCTGCACGACGTGTTCTTCCGGATCGGCGGCGCCGCCGTCGGCAAGGCGGCGACCAGCCTGGTCGTCAACAGCAGCAACGTCATCGGCGACCACATGTGGATCTGGCGCGCCGACCACGCCGAGCGCAACGAGTACGTCGGCTGGACCACCAACACCGCCGACACCGGGCTGGTCGTCAACGGCAACGACGTCACCATGTACGGCCTCTTCGTCGAGCACTACCAGAAGACGCAGGTGGTCTGGAACGGCAACGGCGGCCGCACCTACTTCTTCCAGAACGAGATGCCCTACGACGTGCCGAACCAGGCGAGCTGGATGAACGGCTCGACGCAGGGCTTCTCCGCCTACAAGGTCGGCCCGAACGTCACCAGTCACGAAGCGTGGGGCCTGGGCAGCTACTGCTACTTCAGCACCAACCCGGCCGTGGCCAGCGCGCACGCGTACGAGGCGCCGAACACGCCGGGTGTCCGGTTCCACGACATGGTGACCGTGTCGCTCAACTACCAGGGCACGATCACGCACGTGATCAACAACACCGGCCCGGCCACGCCGTCCGGGACCAAGGCCGTCAACCTGGTGAGTTACCCCTGAGCAACCGGCGTGCGCCGTGGTGGCGGCCGCGGCGCACGCCGGTCCTTTGTGGAATACACCGAACGGGGTGTTCCGGGCGACGAACGGGGTAATCGCCGCGATACTGGGAGTCCCTAGATCCGGGAGCGGCAGATGACCTCTTTCGCAGCGTTCTCCGTCGTCGAACCCCGCAAGGCCTGGCCGATCACCGCCGTCCGCGGCGTGTTCGCTGTGCTCTTCGGGCTCTTCGCACTGATCTGGCCCGGCGCCACCGTCCTCGTCCTGGCGATCCTGTACGGCGTGTATGCGATCGTGGACGGCATCGGCGGCCTGATGCAGGCGTTCCGCCCGGGTGACACCGGGCACCGGGTGGCCTACGGCGTCCTCGGCGCGCTCGGCATCGTCGCCGGGATCCTCGTCCTCGTCTGGCCCGGCATCACCGTCCTGCTGCTGGCCCTGCTGGTCGGCTTCTGGGCGATCATCACCGGCATCGCCGAGATCGCCGCGGCGATCCGCCTGCGCAAGCAGATCCAGGGCGAGGCCTTCCTCATCCTGGCCGGCGCGATCTCCGTGCTCGCCGGCATCTTCATCGTGATCAACCCGATCGCGGGCGCGTACGGCATCGCGCTGCTCGTCGGGATCTACGCGCTCCTGTACGGGATCGTGCTCCTGGTGCTGGCCTTCCGGCTGCGCAAACTCGGCGGCGCCCCACCGGCAGCCTGAGTACCGTGCGGGGGTGTCGACCCGCGAACTGGTGGTGCTGGGCACCGCGAGCCAGGTGCCCACGCGCCACCGCAACCAGAACGGCTACCTCCTGCGCTGGGACGGCGAGGGCATCCTCTTCGACCCCGGCGAAGGCACCCAGCGCCAGATGCTGCGGGCCGGCGTGGCCGCCACGGACGTCACGCGGATCTGCGTCACGCACTTCCACGGCGACCACAGCCTCGGCCTGCCCGGCGTGATCCAGCGGCTGTCGCTGGACAAGGTGGCGCACCCGGTCCACGCCCACTTCCCGGCGTCCGGCGCGCACTACTTCGCGCGGATGCGGCACGCGACGGCCTTCTACGAGCAGGCCGACCTGCGGGAACACCCGATCGCCGAGGACGGCCCGATCGCCACCGGGAAGCTCACGCTCGAGGCGAAGCGCCTGAGTCACCCCGTCGAGGCGTTCGGCTACCGGCTGACCGAGCCCGACGGCCGCACCATGCTCCCCGGGAAGCTGCGTGAACACGGCATCGCGGGCCCGGACGTCGGCAAGCTCCAGCGCGAGGGCCGCCTCGGCGACGTCCGCCTCGAGGACGTCAGTACGCCGCGGCCGGGCCAGCGGTTCGCGTTCGTGATGGACACCCGCCTGTGCGACGCGGTGTACGCCCTCAGCGAAAACGCCGACACGCTCGTCATCGAGGCGACGTTCCTCGCCGAGGACACCTCACTGGCCGAAAGCTTCGGCCACCTGACCGCGCGGCAAGCGGCCCGGGTCGCCGCCGAGTGCGGTGTCCGGCAGCTTGTGCTGACCCACTTCTCGCAGCGCTACCCCGATCCGGAACGCTTCGAAGCGGAGGCGCGGGCGGAGTTCGACGGCGAGATCGTCGTGGCCCAGGACCTGGAGCGGGTCCAGGTGCCGAAGCGACGTTCTTCGCCTCCGGGGCGGGAAGCGCCGTAGGCTGCACCTCGTGAGCCAGCCGATCCTGATGACCGTCGACGACGATCCCGCCGTGTCCCGCTCGGTCGCCCGTGACCTGCGCCGGCGCTACGGCAAGGACTACCGCGTCATCCGCGCCGACTCCGGCCCGGACGCCCTCGACGCCCTGCGCGAGATCAAGCTGCGCGGCGACGCCGTCGCGGCCATCCTCGCCGACTACCGGATGCCGCAGATGGACGGGATCGCCTTCCTCGAGAAGGCGATGGACCTGTTCCCGCACGCCCGCCGCGCCCTGCTGACCGCCTACGCCGACACCGACGCCGCGATCCAGGCGATCAACGTCGTCGACGTCGACCACTACCTGCTCAAGCCGTGGGACCCGCCCGAGGAGAAGCTCTACCCGGTGATCGACGCCCTGGTCGAGACCTGGAAGGCGGTCGGGGACAGGCCGGTCGAGGAGGTCAAGCTCATCGGCCACCGGTACAACTCGCCGTCGTTCCACCTGCGTGACTTCCTCGCGCGCAACGCCGTCCCGTACCGCTGGTACTCGGTCGACGACGACGAGGCCTGCCGGATCCTGCAGGCCGCCGAGGCGACCGACAAGGACATCCCGGTCGTCGTCACCCCGGACGGCACCGTCCTCAAGAACCCGTCCGGCAGCGAGATCGCCGACGCGGTGGGCTTGTCGACCCGGCCGGCGCAGGAGTTCTACGACCTCGTCGTGATCGGCGGCGGCCCGGCCGGCCTCGGCGCCGCGGTGTACGGCGCTTCCGAAGGCCTACGCACGGTGCTCGTCGAGAAGAAGGCCACCGGCGGCCAGGCCGGCACGAGCTCGCGCATCGAGAACTACCTCGGCTTCCCGGACGGCGTCTCGGGCGCCCAGCTGACCGACCGGGCGCGGCGCCAGGCGCAGAAGTTCGGCGCCGAGGTGCTGACCGCGCGCGACGTCGTCGGCCTCGAAGCCCGCGGCTCACAGCGCGTGATCACCTTCGGCGACGGCAGCGAGATCGCCGCGCACTCGGTGATCCTCGCCAGCGGCGTCACCTACCGCGCCCTGGAGGCCGACGGCATCGAGGAGCTCACCGGCCGCGGCGTCTACTACGGCTCGGCCGCGACCGAGGCGCCCGAGTGCAAGGGCGAGCACGTCTACATCGTCGGCGGCGCCAATTCCGCCGGGCAGGCCGCGGTGTTCTTCTCCCGGCACGCCAGCGACGTCACCATCCTGGTGCGCGGCGAGTCCCTCGAAGCGTCGATGTCGCACTACCTGATCGAGCAGATCGCCGGCATCGAGAACATCCATGTCCGGACGCACACCACTGTCAAGCAGGTGCACGGCGACGGCCACCTCGAGCGGATCACGCTGTGCGAGAACGGCGTCACCGAAACGGTCGAAAGCGGGCACCTGTTCATCTTCATCGGCGCCGCCCCGCGCACCGACTGGCTCGGCGACGCGATCCACCGCGACGACCACGGCTTCGTGTGCACCGGGCCGGACCTGCTGAGCGCCGGGCAGCGGCCGGCGGGCTGGCCGCTCGACCGTGACCCGCACTACCTCGAGTCGTCGATCCCGGGCGTGTTCGTGGCCGGTGACGTGCGGTCGCAGTCGGTCAAGCGGGTGGCGTCCGCGGTCGGCGAGGGCGCGATGGCCGTGACGCTGGTACACCGGTACCTGGAGGAACAATGAGCGCACTGCCGCGGGAAGAGCTTCGCGGGCTCTTCCTGTTCGAACACCTTTCCGAAGACCAGCTCGACTGGATCTCCGACAACGCCGTGCTCGAGGAGTACCCGGCCGACTCCACCGTCATCAGCGAGGGCGGCGAGGCGACCTGCTTCTACGTCCTGCTGAACGGCGCGATCCGGATGACGCGGCTGGTCAGCGGCACGGAGGTGGAGACCAACCGGTCCGACCAGCGCGGCGCCTACTTCGGCGCGACGCAGTTCTTCGTGCACCAGGAGACCGAGCACACCTACAACGCCACGGTGCGCGCGCTGTCCGACGTCACGTTCCTGGCGCTGCCCTCGAAGGAGTTCTCCTTCGAGTTCCGCCGGTGGTTCCCGATGGCGACGCACCTGCTGGAAGGCATGTACCTCGGCTGGCGCAACAGCGACACGGTGATCGGTTCGCGCCGGCGTCTGCTGGCGCTGGGCGAGCTCTCGGCCGGGCTGACGCACGAGCTGAACAACCCGGCCGCTGCCGCCGTCCGGGCGACGTCGGCCCTGCGCGAACGCGTCGCCGGCATGCGCCACAAGCTCGCCTTCCTGGCCAAGAAGGACATCGAACCGGAGCTGCTCTACCAGCTCATCGACGTCCAGGAACGGCTGGTCAAGCAGGTCGCGCAGGCCGAGAAGCTGACGGCCATGCAGCAGGCCGACCGCGAGGACGAGATCGGCGACTGGTTCGACGACCGCGGCATCGACGGCGGCTGGGACCTCGCCGACATCTACGTCCGGGCCGGCCTGACCACGGCCGACCTCGACCACGTGCTGGAGCAGGTCGGCGACACCTTCATCGACGGCGCCGTCCGCTGGCTCGCCTACGCGCTCGAGACCGAGATGCTGATGGGCGAGATCGAGGACTCCACCACCCGGATTTCCGCCCTGGTCGGCAAGGCCAAGCAGTACTCCCAGATGGACCGGGCGCCGCACCAGTGGGTCGACGTCCACGACGGCCTCGACTCCACGCTGGTGATGCTGTCCGGCAAGATCGGCGGCGGCGTCCGCGTGGTCAAGGAGTACGACCGCGGCCTGCCGAAGATCCCGGCGTACCCGGCCGAGCTGAACCAGGTCTGGACGAACATCATCGACAACGCCCTCGGCGCGATGCAGGGCGAGGGCACGCTGACGCTGCGGACGTGGGGGGAGAACGACCAGGTCCGCGTCGAGATCGGCGACACCGGCCCGGGCATCCCGGCCGACATCAAGCCGCGGATCTTCGAGCCGTTCTTCACGACCAAGCCGGTCGGCGAGGGCACCGGGCTGGGCCTGGACATCTCGTGGAAGATCGTCGTCGAGCGCCACCAGGGCGACCTGCGCGTCGAATCCGAGCCCGGGAACACCCGGTTCGAGGTCTGCCTGCCGACGGTCGAGCAGGCCTCGCTCTGATGGGTTCCGTCCCGACGGTCACGACCGAACTCGGGGCGCTGGTGGGGCTGGCGGGCGACGGCGTCCGCGTCTGGCGCGGCGTCCCGTACGCCCGCCCGCCGGTCGGCGAGCTGCGGTGGAAGGCGCCGCAGCCGCCGTCGCTGTCCGGCGGCGTGCACGTCGCGACCGAGTACGGGCCGCACGCGATGCAGTCGCCGGACCCGATGAACCCGGCCGCCGTGTGCGACGAGGACTGCCTGTACCTCAACGTCTGCACACCGGACGGCCCGGCGCCCGAGCGTGGCTGGCCGGTGCTGTTCTGGCTGCACGGCGGCGGCTACCGCGTCGGCCACGGCGAGCAGCTGGGCGACGGCGAGGAGTTCGCCCGCGCCGGGATCGTCGTCGTCACCATCAACTACCGGCTCGGCTCGCTCGGCTTCCTGCACCTCGCCGGGATCTTCGGCTCCGCGGAGGAGGACGCCGGCGTGTGCGGCTTCCTCGACCAGGTCGAGGCCTTGAAGTGGGTGCGCCGCAACATCTCCGCGTTCGGCGGCGACCCCGGGCGCATCACCGTCTACGGCGTTTCCGCGGGCGCGAAGAGCGTCGGGAACCTCCTGGGCAGCCCCCTGGGCCAGGGGTTGTTCGCCCAAGCCATCAGCAGCTCCGGCGGCGCGGACCACGTCGCGACGCCGGAGGCCGGGACGGCGCTGGCCCGGCGGCTGCTGGACGAAGTCGGCTGCCACGACCCGGCGGCGCTCCGGGCGTTGCCCGCCAAGGAGTTCGTCGAGGCGCAGGAACGGATCCTCACCGGCTTCCAGGCGCTGTGGCTCTGGCGGCCGACCCTGCACCCCCGCGTGCTGCCCGAGGTCCCGATCGAGCCGATCCGGCGGGGGAGCGCGGCCGGGATCCCGCTCCTGATCGGCTGCAACAGCAACGAAGGCAGCACGTACGCGATGATGCTCGGCGACGACGTCGTGACAGCGCCGGCTTCCGGTGTGCTCACGGGCATCTTCGGCGATTCCGGCGCTTCGGAGCTGCTCGAGACGTACCTTCGCCGCGTACCCGACCTCAAGGCCGCGAAGATCGCCGCCATGGGCGACGAACGCTACGGCATCCCGACGCAGCGGCTCGCCGACGCACAGTCCGCGCACGCGCCCGTCTACCGCTACCGCATCGACATCGCCGCGCCCGGCGTGCCCGAGCAGCTCGACGGCGGTCACGGCACCGAAACCACCATGGCGTGGAAGACGCCGCTGCCGCTGTTCGCGGAGGCGACGCAGGTGAACCCGAAGCGTGAGCGCGCGGCGCTGCTCATCCACCGCGCCTGGGTGCGCTTCATCCGGGACGGCGTCGCGGACGCGGACGGTCCCGAATGGCCGCCCTACGGCCCCGAACTGCGGCCGGTGCTGGTTTTCCGGGAAGACACCGACCTGGTGCTCGATCCACGCTCCGACGAGCGGAAAGCCTGGGGCGACACGGAATGGGCGTCCGGGACCTGGTTCCCGGTGACCTGAGACCGTTCCTTCACCCGCCGTTCACTTCGAACCGGCCCGCTCCCGCGTCCAATGGGCGAAGGCGGCTGAGGGGAGTGGCTCGTGAAACGCCGGGTGTCGATCGGACTGGCCGTGGTGCTCGTCCTGGCCGTCGTCGGAATCATCGTCTGGGGCCGCGGCGACGGGACCGCTTCCGACGTCACGACCGTGCGCGGGGTGATCGGTTCGGAGAAGCAGGCCTTCTTCACCGACCGGCGCGTCGTCGACGCCTTCGCCCGGCACGGCCTGAAGGTCGAGGTCGACACGGCCGGGTCGCGGCAGATCGCGAAGACCGTCGACCTCGGGAAGTACGCCTTCGCGTTCCCGTCGTCGTCGCCCGCGGCGCAGAAGATCCAGCGCGACCGCAAGGTGACCACCGTCTACACGCCGTTCCAGTCGCCGATGGCCGTCGCCTCCTTCGAACCGATCGTTTCCCTGCTGCGGGCCGACGGGGTCGTGCACAAGGGCGCCGGCGACTACGACGTCCTCGACATCGCGAAGTACCTCGACCTGGCGAAGGCCGGAACGCGCTGGGACCAGCTGCCCGGCAACACCGCCTACCCGGCCCGCAAGAACGTCCTCGTCACCACGACCGACCCGCGCGAGTCGAACTCCGCGGCGATGTACCTGTCGATCGTTTCCTTCGTGGCCAACGGGAACGCCGTCGTGAGCACGCCCGACCAGGAAGCGAAGGTGCTGCCGTCGGTGGCGAAGCTGTTCCTCGACCAGGGCTACACGCAGAACAGCACCGAAGGGCCGTTCGAGGACTACCTGTCCGCGGGCATGGGGAAGACGCCGCTGGCGCTGATCTACGAGTCGCAGTTCGTCGACCGCGTGGTGCGCGGCGACGGCTCGATCCGGCCGGACATGCGGATGCTCTACACCGCGCCGACGGTCTACTCGAAGCACACGCTGGTGCCGTTGACCGGCGACGGGGACAAGGTCGGGCAGCTCCTCGCGACCGACCCCGAGCTGGGCAAGCTCGCCGCGACCTTCGGCTTCCGCACCACCGACCCGAAGCTCTTCGCCGAGGTCGCCGCGCCGGCCCACGTGCCCGCCGACCTGGTGGACGCCGTCGAGCCGCCGTCGTTCGAGACCCTGGAACGGCTGCTCGACGCCGTCGGCAAGCAGTACTGACATGGACTTCGCGCTCACCCCGCCCGAGCCGGTCACCGCGATCCCCGCCGAGCGCGCCGCCGGGCTGATCACGCTCAGTTCCGAAACGCGGTCGGAAGTCTCCGTTCGCGCCGCGGAGTTCGCGTCCCGGCTCGAAGCCCTCGACGTCCGGTCACCGGAGTTCACCGACCTCTTGGACGAGCTGCTCGCCGTCGGCGAGGCCGACATGCGCGCGGCGGCCGGTGTCGCGGGAACGATGCTCGACCGGTCGTTGCGCAGCGCGGTGTCGCCGCAGGACGGCGTCACGACGAGCCTCGCGAGCCTGCGCCGGACCGTCGCCGAGCTGGACCCGGCGAAGCTGCCGCTCACCGGCCGCAAGCTGCTGGGCGTGTTCCCGGCCGCGGCCGGCGCGAAGCGGGCGCTGGACCGCTACCGGGCCGCGAACGAGCCGGTCAACGCCCTGGTCGTCGACCTGCGCGGCCGCCAGGACGTCCTGCGTCGCGACAACGCCTCGATCAAGGGTGAACGCGAGCGGCTGTGGCAGGTGATGGGGAAGCTCGCCGAAGCGGCCGCGCTCGCCGAGGCCGTCGACGGCGCGATCGAAGCGCAGGCCGGCGTCTTCGACCTGACGGATCCCGTACGCGCCAACGCGTTGCGCGCGGACGTGCTGTACCCGATCCGGCAGCGGCACCAGGACCTGCTGACCCAGCTCGCCGTCAGCGCGCAGGGCTACCTCGCGCTGGACCTGGTGCGCAAGAACAACGACGAGCTGATCCGCGGCGTCGAACGCGCGGTGTCGACGACGGTGTCCGCGCTCCGGGTCGCGTTGCTGGTCAGCGGCGCGCTGGCGAGCCAGCGGGACGTCCTCGACGAGGTCGCGGCGCTGCAGGCGACCACCGACGGGCTGATCCGCGCCAACACCGAGCTGCTGGACCTGCAGTCCGCGGAGATCCGCAAGGCGAGCAGCGACCCGGCCGTCGCGACCGACACGATCCGCGCGTCCTTCGACCGGATCTACGCCTCGATCGACGCGATCGACGGGTTCCGCGCCGACGCCGTCCGCACCATGGCCGCGACCGTCGAGTCGCTGTCCGGGGAGATCCGCCGCGCCGAGGACCACCTGCGGCGTTCGCACGAGGGGGAAGCATGAGGAAGTTCCTGGCGCTCCTGGTGGGCGTGCTGCTGATGGCGGGGTGTTCCGAACCGTCGTCGGCACCGCTCGGGGATCCCGAGCCGGGCGTGTTGCGGATCCTCGCCGGCAGCGAGCTGGCGGACCTGCAGCCGGTGCTCGACGAAGCCGCTCGCGCCACCGGAGTGACGGTCAAGTTCACCTTCACCGGGACGCTGGAGGGCGCCGAAGCGCTGGCGGACGGCAGTGTCGACGGCAAGTACGACGCCGTGTGGTTCTCGTCGAACCGGTACCCCGCCGGCATTCCCGAAGCGGCGAAGCGGCTCGGGAACCAGGTCAAGATCATGAGCTCGCCGGTGGTGCTGGGGCTGGCCACGCCGGTGGTGCAGCGGCTCGGCTGGGCGGGGAAGCCGGTCAGCTGGGGCGAAATCGCCGCGCAGGCCGGGAAGAAGGCGTTCAGCTACGGGATGACGGACCCGTCGGCGTCGAACTCCGGGTTCTCGGCGCTGGTCGGCGTCGCTTCGGCGCTGGCGGGCGCGGGCAACGCGATCGACGCCCAGCAGATCGCTTCGGTGACGCCGCAGCTGACGCAGTTCTTCAGCGCCCAGGCGCTTTCGGCGGGTTCCTCGGGCTGGCTCTCGGACGCGTACGTCCGGCGCGCGACCGGACCGGACCCGGTCGACGGGCTGATCAACTACGAGTCCGTGCTGCTGTCGGCGAACGCGTCCGGGAAGCTGCCCGCGCCGCTCACGCTGATCTACCCGAGCGACGGCGTCGTCACCGCCGACTACCCGCTCACCCTGCTGGCTTCCGCCGGCTCCGACGCGCGTTCGGCCCACCAGCGGCTCACCGACCACCTGCGGACGCCTTCGGTGCAGCAGCGGATCATGGAGACCACCGGACGGCGTCCGGTCGTGCCCGGGGTCGCGCTGGGGCCGCAGTTCGCGCAGCGGGACCTCGTCGAGCTGCCGTTCCCGGCGACGCAGCAGGCGGTCGACGCGCTGCTGTCGGCGTACTTCGACAAGCTCCGGCGGCCCTCGCGGACGCTCTACGTGCTCGACACGTCCGGGTCGATGGCCGGTTCGCGGATCGACTCGCTGCGGGCCGCGCTGGTCGGGCTGACCGGCGCGGACACGTCGCTGACCGGCCGGTTCCGGCGGTTCCGGAGCCGGGAGGAGGTGACGATGCTGCCGTTCAACACTTCGCCCGGGACGCCACGGACGTTCACCGTGCCGGAGACCGATCCTGCGGCCGAGCTGGCGCGCATCAAGACGTTCGCCGAAGGGCTCGAGGCGCGCGGCGGGACGGCGATCTACGACAGCCTTTCGCGGGCCTACCAGGTGCTCGAGCCGCTGACGGCCGCGGATCCGGACCGGTTCACCTCCATCGTGCTGATGACCGACGGCGAGAACGCGAACGGCTCGTCACTGGGGGACTTCCTGGGATCGTTCGGGTCGCTGTCGCCCACGGTGAACCAGGTTCCGGTGTTCACGGTCCTGTTCGGCGAAGGCAGCAGCGACGAGCTGACCCAGGTCGCGACGCGGACCGGTGGGAAGGTGTTCGACGCGCGCAACGTCCGGCTTTCGCAGGTGTTCCAGGAGATTCGCGGGTACCAATGATGCTGCGCTATCTGGGGTCGACCAAGAACCTCGCCGGCTGCGTCGGCGGCCTGATCGGCGTCGGGCTGTACCTGACCGGGGTGGTCGGGTGGTTCTGGCCGTTCGTCGTGGCGGCGCTCTACGCGGCCGGGGCGCTGCTGGCGCCGGGGGAGAAGGTACGGCTGGTCCCGGACAAGTCCGGTGAGCTGCGGCAGTCGCTGGACGCGCTCGAGGCCGTGGTCTCGGCGCAGGCGTCCCGGATGCCGGCGTCCTCTGTGGACACCGTGCGCCGGATCGCGGTGGTGCTGCGCGACCTGCTTTCCCGGCCCTCGCGGCTCTCGGCCGACCCTGATCTGCAGCACGCGGTCGTGCGGCTGGCGGGCACCGATTTGCCGCTGTCGCTGGAAACCTACCTCAACCTGCCGTGGTGGTTCGCGGCGCGGCGGGCCGGTGCGGGCGAAGAACTGGTGGCACAGCTGGGTTTGCTCGAGGCGGAGGCGCACCGGGTGGCCGAGCGGTTCTACGCGGCGGAGGTCGACCGGCAGGCGGACCACACGCGGTACCTGCGGGATCGCGACGCCTGATCTCCACACCTGTGGGTGATGATGTTCGAACGCGCGTTCGAGTAGCGTGGTCGTTGTCGCACTCGTCGGAAGGGAGAAGTCATGAACGGGTACCGAGGTTCGGCAGGGTCAGGGTCATCGCGGCGGTGGTCAGCCAGCTCAGCAGGTCCGGCAGGGGAATGCGGGAGAGGCGTTCCGGCAATTCCTCCGCCACGGTGTGCAGCACGAGTTCGTCCTGCCGTGGCTCCACTTTGGTCAGTTTCAGGCCGGGCGGGAGTTCCGGCACGGGAAGCACGATGGGCTGGAAGGCCCGGGGCGGGCGCAGCTGCCGCCGTCCGATGTGGAGGGTCTGCGGCACGAGCACCACGGCGTCGTCCGCCACCTGCGGGCGGAGCGTCAGGTGGCCCCAGTGCGGGCGCTTGGCCCAGCGGATCTGCAGCAGCCCGTTGCCGGCCGGGGTGGCGACGATCCCGGGGCGGGCTTTCGCCACCCGGTCCCGCAGCACGTCGGCGGACACGGCGATCCCGAGCTGCACCCGCGCGGGCTTGGCGGCCGGCGTGGGCAGCGAGCGGAGGCGGACGTCTTCGGCGAGCACGGTGACGCGGCGCAGCGGGATGCTGCCGGGCTCGTTTTCGCCTTCGGACTCCGGCCAGTCGACGTCCTCGGCGACGATCCGGACGTCGCCGAGCCGTCCGGTGGCCAGCCGGAGGCTGTCGGCCGGGTAGTCGAGTTCGGCGAGGGTGAGGCCGACTTCGCGGTCACCCACCTTCGCGGTCAGCCGGCGGCCGACGAGCTGCTCGGTGACGGTGCGCACGAGGGCGGCCGGCGTGACCGGGACGTTCGGGAGCAGGGAACGCCCGGCCGCGGCCAGGTCGGCCAGCTCAGGCCAGGGTGACCAGCCGTCGAACCACCTGCCGTCGCTCATCCGTCCAGTGTCGCCCAGGGCGACCGGCGGCGGCGACGGCGGGTGGTCCGCCTTCGGTCACCGTCCCGCAAAGCGGGCGATGATGCCGGTCACGACCAGCCAGAACACCGCGGCCAGGCCGTAGTCGAGGATCACGGCCAGGCTGGGGCTGTCCACGGGGAACAAGCCGGGCCAGAACAACGCGAGAGGAACCGCCAGCGACTTGATGAACTGGAAGAAGGCATTGCCGGCGTTCGCGCCGGCGAGCACCATGATCATGTAGAGAACTTCGATCCCCGCGAAGATCGCGCCGATCGCCGTGATGACCCGCACGGCCGTGTTCCGTCTGGTGGTGGTTCGCCAAGGAGACATGCCGCGAAAATTCCCGGATCGGGTGACAGATCAAACGCGTCCGACCCAAGATTGCGCCGTTCGGCCGCTCCCGTTGCTCTCCGCCGCCCACCCACCACCCCAGGTGACCACCCCCAACACCCCGGCTACCCGACGCCTCCACCACCAAACACCCCCGTCACCCAACGCCCTCGGCCACCCAACGCCCCAGCGCCCGCCCCCAACGCCCTCGGCCGCCCAACGCCCCAGCGCCCGCCCCCAACGCCCTCGGCCGCCCATCGCCCCAGCGCCCGCTGCCAAACGCCTCTGCCGCCCAACGCGCCGCCGCCCGAGGCCCTCGGCCACCGAACGCCTCCGCCACCCAGCACGCCGCCGCCCGAGGCCCTCGGCCACCGAACGCCCCCGCCACCCAGCACGCCGCCGCCCGCCGCCCTCGACCACCGAACGCCCCCGCCGCCCAACGCGCCCGTCGCCCAAGGCCCCGGCCACCCAACGCCTCCGCCACCCAACGCCTCCCGCTACTCCGCACGCCCGCCGCTCAACGCGGCGGCCACCGAAGGCCCACCGCCACCAATCGCCCCCATCACCCCGTCCGCCGGTGCCCCTCTCCCTCGCCGCACCTTCCCCGGCGGGCCACCTCCCGAGCACGTGTCGTCCGCCTAGGTACGCGTGTCGTCCATCCCGGTACGCGTGTCGTCCGCCTAGGTACGCGTGTCGTCCATCCCGGTACGCGTGTCGTCCGTCTGGGTACAGGTGCCCAGCGGCGGCCTCGGCCCAGGGCGGCGCACCCTCACCCAGCCACACCCCAAACCGACCCGGCCGAAGGCCGCATCCCCATCGCCTCACCGAGCAGCCGGCCGATGGCCCAGTCCTGCACCGCAAGCCCCACCGACTTGAACACCGTCCGCCCACCCACCGCCGGCGGCCGACCCAACGCCGACCCCAGCTCAACCAGCTTCCCCCGATCGAGAAGCCCGGCGGAAACGGCGTGGATCACCTCACCGGCTTCCGACAGAACCGCACCGACCTGATCCACCACCACACACCCCGCGGTGGCCAGCAACTCCGCGGGAAGCTCCCGCATGGAAGGCAGGTACGACCCGATCGCGTTGACATGAACCCGTTCCGGCAAGTCATCGACACCGAAGAGAGGAGTCGCCGATGAAGTGGCGCAACAGACGACGTCCGCATCGGACACCGCGTCCGCTGCGTCGCGGGCCACCCGCACCGTCACCGACGGGAACTCCGGCCGCAACCGGTCCGCCAACGCCGAAGCGCGCGAGCGGTCCCGGCCGAACACCGACACGCGGCGAAGCGGCCGCACCGCCGCCACCGCCCGCACCTGGTCGGCCGCCTGAGCTCCCGTGCCGAGGAGAGCCAGGCTGCCGGCCGAAGGCGGGGCCAGCAAGTCCGTGGCCACACCCGACACCGCGCCCGTGCGCAGCGCCGTGACCTCGACCGTGTCGGCGACCACCTGGCCGGCGGCCGTGTTCCACACCAGCGTGCCCAGGATCATCGGCGTGCGGCCGGGGGCCAGGTTGAGCGTCTTCACCACCGTCGTCGACGTCGGGGTGTGGCAGGCGGTCATCACGAGCGTGGTCGCGGAGGCGAACGACAAGCGTTGCGGCACCTCGAAACGGCCGGCGGCGAGGTCGAGGAACGCCGAGCGCACCGCGTCGATCGCGGCCGGCATCGGCACGGCTTTCCGGACTTCGTCGGCGTCGAGCATGCGCGGCCCCTCCGGCGTCGGATCTGCCGCTAGCCTGGCGGCATGTCCGAGGCCACGCAAGAGGAGCAGCGGTTCGTCCGCGACGACTGGTACGGGGAGGAGATCGCGGGGCGGCACTACGTGCGGTGCGAGTTCCGCGAGACCGACTTCTCGGAGGCGGTCACCCGGAACTCCGTCTTCACCGACTGCGTGTTCGGCAACGTACGCTTCAACGCGTCCCGGCACGAGGACTCGGCGTTCACCGGGTGCACCTTCACCCGGTGCAACTTCTTCGACGCCGAATTCACCGGGTGCAAGCTCGTCGGCTCGAGCTTCAGCGAGTGCGAGCTGCGGCCGCTGCGGGTCACCGGCGGGGACTGGTCGTTCGCCGGGCTGGCGGGCGCCGACCTGCGGGCCGTCCGGTTCCAGGGCGTCCGGATGCGGGAGGCCGACCTCACCGGGGCGGACTGCACCGGCGCGGTGTTCGCCGACGTCGACCTGTCCGGGGCGCTGCTGCACGCCGTCAAGCTGCCGAAAGCCGAGCTGCGGGGCAGCGACCTCTCGGCGCTCGACCCGACGGACGCCGTGCTGACCGGGGCGATCGTGTCACCCGAACAGGCTGCGGTGCTCGTCACGTCGCTGGGGCTGCACGTGCGGGCGTAGGCTCGTCGCGATCGGGAAGGGAGCACCGCATGGGCGTCGTGACACCGGGTTTCCAGGGCCGGGCACGCAGCGGCAACCCGCGGCTGCCACCGGGGCAGTACCTGGCCGAGGACTTCCCGGTCCTCTCCGCGGGCCCGACGCCGCGCGTGCGCACCGAGACGTGGGAGTTCACCGTCACCACCGAGACGGGCGAGAAACACACCTGGAGCTGGGCCGAGCTGATGGCCCTGCCCAGCGAGAAGCCCACCGTGGACATCCACTGCGTCACCCAGTGGTCCAAACTGGACACCCGCTGGCGCGGCGTCTCGGTCGACACGCTGGTCGGCGGGCTCGGCACCGAGGCCGACTACGTCATGGTGCACGCCTACGGCGGCTACACCACGAACCTGCCGCTGGCCGACCTGCTCGACGGCCAGGCCTGGATCGCCTACGAGTACGGCGGCAAACCGCTGACGCCCGAGCACGGCGGTCCGGCGCGGCTGCTCGTGCCGCACCTGTACTTCTGGAAGTCCGCGAAGTGGGTGCGCGGACTGGAACTGAAGACCCGGGACGAGCCGGGCTTCTGGGAGAACGCCGGCTACCACGACTACGGGGATCCATGGCGCGAACAGCGGTATCAGGGCGACTAGCCTGGCGGGTCGCCCGCCTGGCCGGCTTCCGCGACGAGACGCCGACGGCGCGCACGCTCGTCTTCGACCTGCCCGGCTGGCCGGGCCACCTGGCGGGGCAGCACGTCGACGTCCGGCTCACCGCCGCGGACGGCTACCGCGCGCAGCGCAGCTACTCCCTCGCCGCGCCCGCGGACGGGGACCGGGTGGAGCTGACCGTGCAGCGCGTCGCCGACGGCGAAGTGTCCGAGCACCTCACCGGCCCCTACGCGATCGGCGACCCGGTCGAAATCCGCGGCCCGATCGGCGGCTGGTTCGCCTGGCGGCCGGCGGATCCGGCGCCCGTCCTGCTGATCGCGGGCGGCTCGGGCATCGTCCCCCTGATGGCGATGATCCGCGCCCGCCGCGCGGCGGGCGTCCGGACGCCGTTCAAGCTGATCTACTCGCTGCGCACCCCGGCGGAGCTGTACTACGCGGACGAGCTGCGCACGCCGGTGGCGGGCGTGGACGTGACGTACGTGTACACGCGGGAGCTGCCCGAAGGCCGTCCCGGCATTCCGCGCCGCATCGACGTGGCGACGATCAACACGGCGGGCTGGCCGGCGGAGTTCGGCGCGTCCTGCTTTGTCTGCGGGCCGACGGGCTTCGTGGAGACGGTGGCGGACATCCTGGTCGCCCTCGGCCACGACCCGCACCGGATCCGCACCGAACGATTCGGGCCCAGCCGCGACTGAAACCCGCAGGCATCCGATGAATAGGTGACTGTCTGCCCCGCTGAGTGGGAAAATGTCGACATCGCCGCCGAGAGATCCTATCTTTCGACCCATGCTGACCAAGTGGGGCTCGACGCGGCGCCGCACCGTGGTGACCGTTCTCTTCGGCGCGGGCGCCCTGCTCGCCACGACCGGCCCGATGGCCGCGGCCGGCTCGACTGCCGCCGGCCAGGACGTCTACGTTTCGCCCACCGGCTCCGACCGGGCCTCCGGGAGCGCCGGGCACCCCGTCCGGACCCTCGAGCGCGCCCGCGACCTCGTGCGGCAGCGCGCGCCGCACCTGACCCGGGATCTCACCGTCCACCTCGCGCCCGGCGTCTTCCGGCTGACCGCCCCGCTGCGGCTCGACGCGCGGGACTCCGGCGGCAACGGCCACCGCGTGATCTGGCAGGGCACCAAGGACACCGAGCTGAACGGCGGCGTCCGGGTCACCGGCTGGCGGCCGGTGCCGGGCCGTCCGGGCCTGTTCGCCGCGCCCGCGCCCGCCGGGCTCGACAACACCCGGCAGCTCTACGTCGACGGCGTCCGCGAGCAACGCGCCCGCGGCCCGCTGCCGGTGACCGTCAAGGCCACCGACACCGGCTACACCGCCAGTGCCGACACGCTCGCCCACTGGCGGAACCCGAAGGACGTCGAGTTCGTGTACGTCTCCGGTGAGGCGTTGTGGAACGTCCAGCGCGACGGCCTCGGCCAGTGGACGGAACCGCGCTGCCCGCTCGCCGCCGCCGCAGGCACGACGATCACCATGGCCCAGCCGTGCTGGGACAACTCGACGAAACGCGTGCTGTTCCCCGACATCCCGGGCCGCAGCGTCAACATGGTCGGCCCGGCCGACCTCACCAACGGGCGGCACCCCACCTACGCCGAAAACGCCTTCGAGCTGCTCGACACCCCGGGCGAGTGGTACCTCGACCGGTCCGCCCGCGTCGTCTACTACCAGCCGAAGCCCGGCCAGGACCTGCGCCGCGCGGACGTCGAAATGCCGGTGCTGGAGAAGCTCCTCGACGCGAAGGGCACGGCCGCCTCGCCGATCCACGACGTCGCCTTCCGCGGCTTGCGCTACTCCTACGCGACCTGGCTGACGCCGTCGTCGCCCGAAGGGTTCTCGGAAATCCAGGCGGGCTACACGATCACCGGCGCCGACGGCTGGGCCGTCCAGGGACTCTGCCAGTTCGTGCCGGGCGGAACCTGCCCGTACGCCTCGTGGACGCGGGAACCCGCCAACGTCTCCGTTTCGCACGGCCGGCGCGTCGAATTCGCCGACAGCGTGTTCGCCCACCTCGGCGGCGCCGGGCTCGACCTGCTCGACGGCACCAAGGAATCCCAGGTGCGCGGCGACATCTTCACCGACATCTCCGGCAACGGCGTCCAGATCGGCGGGGTCGACAAGCCCCTCACCGACACCGACGCCGACGTCGTGCGCGACGTCCGGGTCACCGACAACCACCTCTACGGTCTGCCGCGCGAATTCCACGGCGGTGTGCCGATCGTCAACGGCTACACCGTGCGGAACACCGTCGCCCACAACCAGATCGACCACGTCGGCTACTCGGCGATCTCCGTGGGCTGGGGCGGCTGGCCGGACAAGATCAAGCGCCCCGCGACGCCGAACCTGTCGCACGACAACGTCGTTTCGGACAACCTGATCTTCGACTACATGCAGATGCTCGACGAGGGCGGCGGCGTCTACACCCAGGGCATCACCGGCACTTCCCTGGCCGACGGCGAAAAAGTCACCGGCAACGTCATCCACGACCAGTGGGGGCTCGGCAAGGGCGTCTACACCGACAACGGCAACACCTACGAGACGATCCGCGGCAACGTCCTCTACCGCACGGCGTACTTCAACGTCGGCACGGTGCACGTCGACTACCGCGACGACCTGGGCAACAACGACCCCACGCTGACCGAGGGCAACTACTGGGAACAGGGCGACCGCGACAAGGTCGACAAGGGCGCGATCACCCGCGGCAACCACCTCCTGCCGAACCCGGCGGACGCGCCGCCCGAGATCGTCGCGAACGCGGGCCTCGAGCCGGCCTACCGCGGGGTGCTCACCCGCCAGGTCGGAGGTCAGGCCCCGGCCGAAGCGCCGTCACGCGTCGGCACGTTCGCCGTGGCGGGAAAGCTGTACGCAACCTGGAACCCGACGTTCGCGTTCAACAACGCCCCGGTGACGCACTACGTGGTGACGGCATCGGGCGGCGGCCGCACGTATTCCACAACGGTGACGGCGGCCGACTTCGCGAAGCGCGCGTACGCCGAAGTGCCCGGACTGACGGAGGGAACGCCGTACACGGTGACAGTCGCGGCACGCAACGCGTACGGAACGAGCGAGCCATCGCTGCCCTCGGCACCGGTGACGCCGGGCCCGAAAACCGCGGTGCTGCCCGGCATCCCGACGAGCGCACGGGCGTTGCCGAGCGCAACGGCGGCCTCGATCCGCTGGAACCCACCGGCGGCAACGGGCGACACCCCGGTCCTGGCGTACGTGATCACGGTGTCCGACGGCCGCACGATTCGCGTGGAGGGCCGCGACGCCCTGGTCACCCAGCCGACGGTCAAGGGCATGACCAGGGTGGTGGACGGCCTGAAACCGGCCGCGGCCTACACGTTCACGGTCGCGGCGATCACGGCAACGGGAACCGGCCCAGCGGCAACGTTCACGGCCACAACAGCGGCAGCCTGACCTGAGCGGGGCCTCGTTGTCCACAACCCGCCGACGATGTGGACAACGAGGCCCACCGGCCATCGTTCCCGGGCGTTTCGTCGCCCGCCGCCGATAGACTGGAACCGGGGGGCGCCCCCGGGGCGGGCTGCCGGTTCGGGCGGGGTGTTCGCCCTTGACGCCGGTGCCGGAGCTGCGAGGCTGTCGGCCACCCTCGGGAGGACGGTGTCCGCGGCGGCGGTGCCCGGGACGGTGACGGTCTGCTCGCCGAGTGCAGTCATGATCGCCTCGACCAGCCGCTCACCCGTTCGGGGCGCTTGGACCTTGGCGATGGCGGGGAGTTTGCGGCGGCCGGGCCACGTTACGACGAGATCTACCGAGCTGGTGGCCGTGCCCCTATCAGCGCCGGTGATCCGCCGGACGCGACGAACTAAGACGCGTCCGGGCGGGACAGCAGCTCCCGCAGCGTCGCCAGCAGCTCCCGCCGGTCCGCCGCCCCGAGCTTGCCGCGGATCCGGGCCATGTGGTGCTCCACCGTCTTGCCCGAAATGAACAGCTTGCTGCCCGCCTGCTTGTACGTCAGCCCCTCGACGACCAGGCGGGCCACCTCCAGCTCGCGCTCGCTCAACGCCGCCAGGCCCGTCCCCGCCGCCGGTTCCGATGATGCTCCCGGGTCGCGGCGGGCCGCCGTTCCCTGGAACTGGCGGGCCGCCTCGAGGAGCTGGACCATCGCCTTGCGGTCGGACGTGCGGATCGCCGCCTGGCCGGCCAAGCGGGCCGCGTCCCAGCGGAGGTCCAGGTCGTGCAGCTCGGCCGCCGCCGCCGTGATGGCGTCCGGGTCGAAACTTCCGCCGAGGACCGCCAGCCAGCCCTGGGCCGCCGTGGCCAGGGCGCGGGGGTGGCGGCCGCAGTGGGCGTGGGTGGTCAGCGTCGCCAGGTGGGCCTTGACCGCGTCCGCGTCCTCCAGGGTGATCGCCGCGTGCAGCTCGTGCCAGACCAGGGATACCGTCCACAATGGAGGTTCGCCCAGTCGGGCCAGGAGGCTGTGGGCGCGCTCGAACTGGCCGGACAGCTTGGCGAACGCGCCGGTGCGGGCCGCCGCGATCGCCAGCTCGCCCAGCGGCAGCAACGTGAACAGGTCCGTCTGCTGCCGCATGGACGCTTGGTACGCCCGGTTCCACGACCGCTGCAGGCCCACGAGGTCGCTCGCCCGGCGCGCCAGGCCGAGTTCCAGCGTGGCGAAGAAGAGCTCGTCGCGCGCCTCCAACGAACGGCCCGCGACGGCGTCGCGGTGTTCGGCCGCCGTCGCCAGGTCGCCCGCCGTCATCGCGACCCAGCCGAGCAGCAACCGGTGGCGCGCGGCCAGGAGGTCGCCGCCGGTGCCGCCGTCCAGCGCCCGGCTCAGCACGGACTCCGCCAGCGCCAGCTCGCCCGTGTGCAGGGCGACCAGCGCGGCCAGCGCCGCCGGGCTGTCCGGCAGCAGCGTGCCACCCAGCGCGGGCTCCAGCATCGCGGCCGCGCCCAGCAGCGTCGACAACGTCTCCGTCGCGCAGCCGGACACCGAATCCACGATGCCGCGGGCCATCCGGGTGGCCGCGCCGGCGAACAGCGTCGGCGCGACGCCCGGCGTGGGGGAGTCGAGCAGCCGCCGGGCGCCCTCGAGGTCGCCGGTGCCGACCAGGGCCGTCGCCGAGAACGCGTCGGCACGGCCCGCCCAGTGGTACAGCTCGGCGCTGCGGGCCAGTTCGCCGCGGTGCGCCAGCACGGTCGCCGCGATTTCCGCGCCCGCGGCCCGGGTTTCCGCGTCGGCCGCGCCGAGCATCCCGTCGCCGAGCCGCAACGCCGTGTCGAGGTCGCCGGACAACGCGGCCGCGCGCGCCCAGCCCGCCGTGACGGCCGCCGAGCGGTCGCCCGCTTCGGCAGCGGCCTCGAACAACTGCGTCGCCAAGCGGGCGTCGGACGGCAGCGCTTCCCCTGCTGCCGCAGCGAACGCGGCCGCCGCGGACGCTCCCGAGCTGCCCGTGCCGAGCAGGGAACGGGCCAGGTCGAGCACCGGGAGGCCGTTCGCGAGCTGCAGTTCGACCAGCCGCTGCACCGTCGTGAGCCGGCGCGCGGGCGGCCCGAAGTCGCGGACGGCGGCCGCGGCCAGCGGCAGCAGCGTGTCGTCGGGCGCCAGCAGGCCGGTGGCGCGGGCGCCCTCGACGATGGCGGGCAGCTGGTCGGGACGCCGGTCGAGCAGCGCGCACAGCAGGTCCAGGTTGCGCCCGGCGCCGGCTTCGGCCGCGATCAGGTAGCGGAGGACGTCGTCGTCGAGCTCGTCGAGCTCGGGTCGGAATTCCTCCAGCCGCCCCCGCAGCGCGCGTTCGGCCAGCCGCGGCACCCCGCCGCTGCGCGCGTGCAGCTCGGCGGCGGCCGCGGGGTCGGCGGGCGCACCCGTCATCGCGGACATCAGCCGCGCCACGTCTTCGACGCCGAGCGGGCCGAGCTGCAGCAGCGTCCAGCCGGGCGCCACCGCGGCCGGCCGGTGCGCGACGACGATCGGGCCGTCCGCGCCGGCGAGCAGTTCTTCGAGCTGGTCCGGGCCGAGCCGGTCGGCGTCGTCGACCAGCACCGCTTCGACGCCGGCCTCGCGGTAGCGGCGGTCGAGCGCGGTGAGCAGCACGCTCTTGCCGTACCCGCCGGGGGCGACGACGGCGAGGCGCAGGGGAGCGGCCGGTTCGGCGGCGACGCGGTCGAGCAGCTGCCGCGCCGCCGGGTGCACCGGAACGGTGTGCGGCGGGGGAACCTGCGTGAGCAGAGTGTTCAACAGTGACCTTCCCCGGCGGGGACGCAATGGGTGGGGGACGGAGAGGGGCCGGCGGTGGCTTCGCGGGCGGTGACGGTGATCACGACGGCCGAGACCGCCGCGGCGAGCACCAGGACCGCGGCCGCGAGGGGCCGCCGCCGTTTGAACAGGCTGAGCGGGCCGGTGCGCTCGGGCAGCTCGAACGGCGTGATCTCGACCGGCGGCCGGGGCGGCCGCTCGCCGAGCTCACCGAGCGTGTCCACCTTGGGGAGCAAGGTGGTTTCGACGGCGGGGGGTTCCTGCGGGGTGCCGCGGTGGTCGGCGCGCAGGGCCGCGAGGGCGGCCGCGCCGAGGGCGGCGGTCGCCGGCGGAACCGGTCCCGCGAACACCGGGCACGGCGGCCGGGCCGGCAGCGCGTGCGGGGGGACGTCGCCGCAGAACACCACCCCGGCGAGCCCCTTGGGGGACGTCGAGGCCGCTCCGGCGAGCGCGAACAGTGTGCTCAGCGCGGCCGCCGGGGCCACGCCTTCGGCGCTCTGGCCGGGCTGCCAGCCACTGGCGCCGCTCGCGGTCGCGAGCGTCACGTTCACGCCGTCGGTGCCGAACTCGCAGACCCCGGCGACCTGGGCACCGGGCCCGGGGAGGGGCAGGTGCGCGCCGAGGGCGGCGACCGAGCCGGGGACCAGCGTCACCGCGGTGAACCCGGAGTCGGCCAGCGCCCGGCGCAGCACGTCACGGCGGTAGCCGCCCCAGTCACCGGGGTGGGTCAGCACCAGGTGCTGCGGAGGGCCGCCGAACAGGTTCGCGGCGTGCTCGGCGATCCCTTCGACGAGCACGGTGGTCAGCGTCTCGGGCGGGAATGGCTCGCCTTCGACGAGCATCGGCACGTCGTCGCCGATCCGCCGGTGGAAGCCGGTGAGCAGCCGGGACGGGACCTGGGCGCCCGCCTGCGCGGCGGCGTCGCCGGTGAGCAGGTACCCCTCGTCGTCGAGGAACAGCGCGGACGCTGCGGCCGGGGATCGCTCACCCAGCCAGAGGGGTTCGGGCTCGCCCCAGCCGGGGCCCTGTCGGCGGCAGGTCGCGGCGTGGGTCCGGCCCTGGGCCACATCGATCCCGAGGACGTAGGGCAACGGCGCTTTCCTCCTCACCTCGTGGCGGCCGATCGGGGGCAGGGAATCCCCCTAGGGTTCGGGGCATCCTCACCCAAACGGGTTAGTCAGGCAAGGGTCTGGAGGGATTTAACCCAACTGAGCGCGTCTCGGATGAGCCCCTAACTCCCTAACGATGACATATCGATCCCCTATCGGCTGACCGGACTGCGACTCGGAGTGATCCCCGATGTGCGCTGGGGGACGGTCTCCCTACCTTGATCACGGAGCAGCGGTCCCTGCGGTCGCTGCCGTCCCCCGAACCACCGGACCAGGAGAACTTCCATGGAATCCGTGCAGACCTTGCACGACTTCGCCCTGAACCTGCTCAACGACCCGACCGCGCTGGCGGCCTTCGGGACGGACCCGCAGGGCGCCCTCGCTGCCGCCGGTCTCGGCGACGTCAGCGCCGCCGACGTGCACGAGGTCCTGCCGCTGGTGCTCGACTACGTGCCGGTCGACAGCCTCCCGGCCGTGGGCGGCCTCCCCGTCGTCGGCGACCTGTCCCCGGTCGGCACCGACGCCCCGGGCATCCAGGGCGCGATCGACCAGCTCACCGCCCTCACCGCGGGCCTCGGCCTGCCGGCCACCGCGGGCCTGCCGGGCGTCGGCGACCTGGGTGTCGGCGAGCTCCCGGCCGTGGGCGACCTGCCCGCCGTCGGCGGCGTCGGCGCCCTGCCGGTCGTCAACGAGGTGACCAACGCCGCCAACGCGACCGCGCTGGCCGGCAACGTGACCGGTGCCGTACTCGGCGGCGACCTGGCCCACGGCCTGGACTCGCAGGCCCTGGCGAACCTGACCGCGGCCCCGGCCTACCTGACCGACCCGAACACCGGCGTGGTGCCGCAGGCCGTTTCGGCCGCCGGCTCGGCCGTCTACGACGTCAAGGACCTCGGCGCCCACGTCGATTACCAGGCGCACGACGTCACCGGCCTCGCGACCGGCGCCGTCACCGGCACGGTCGACCACGTGACCGGCTCGCTCGGCAACGTCGGCGACTTCTCCGGCATCCTCAAGGGCGCGGGCGACGTCGACGTCAAGCACGTCACCGGCGAGGTCACCAACGCCGTCCACGGCCTCGGTGACGTCACCAACACCGTGACCTCCGCCACCGGCATCAACGTCGACCACAACCCGGTCGGCAACGTCGGCGAGCTGGCTTCCGGCAACGCCACGGCCGTCCACGACGTCGTGTCCGACGTCTCCGACATCAGCCACAACGCGCTGGGCAACCTGCACCTCGGCGACATCGCCTCGGGCAACGACCTCCACCTCGGGCACTGATCCCCGAACCGGTCACCGGTGCCCGTCCCGCGGTCTGGGTGCAGCCGCGGGACGGGCACCCGGTGTGCGTACGGGGAGTGAACCGGGGACACTCGACCATCGTGACCGCACCGGCTTGGCTCGAAGTGCTCAACGAGACGCTGGACGCGTGCCGCACGCACGGCCGCGCCGATCTCGCCGAGCGCCTGCGCAGACGCCGGGACGCCCCGCCCGGGCAGACCCGGCTCGGCGTGCTCGGTTTTCCCAAACAGGGCAAGGGGTACCTGCTCAACGCCGTGCTGAACGCGCCGGTGTGCGCGGTCGGCGACGCCGCGACCCCCGCCGTCCCCACCGAAATCGCCTACTCACCCGAACCCGCCGCCACCCTGGTCGGCCGGTCCCGCGAACGGATCCCCGTCGCGGTCGAACGGCTCACCGGCGAACTCGGCGCCCGGCCCGCCGGCACGCTCAGCCGCGTCGAGGTCGGCGTGCCCCGCGAACTCCTCTCGGCCGGCCTCGTCCTGGTCGACACCCCGCCGGTCGGTGACCCGCGGTCACCGCGCACCGCCGCCGCGCTCGACATGCTCGCCGAAGCCGACGCGGTGATCCTCGTCTCCGACGCGACAGCGCCGCTGACGGCTGCCGAGCTCGCGCTGGCGCGGCACGTCCGCACGTGGTGCCCGCACGTCGTGCTGGCGCTCACGAAGATCGACGCCAGTCCCGGGTGGCGCGCGGTCGCCGAACGCAATCGCGCGATGCTCGGCGAGGCCGGGATCGACGCGCCCGTGTTGCCCGTTTCGGCCGTGGTGCGCCAAGCCGCCGCGAAAACCGGTGACGCGGAACTCAACGCCCGCTCGGGTTTCCCCGAGCTGCTGGCTTGGATCGCCGAGCAGGCCGCGCGCCCGCCCGAGCAGTCGCGCGCGCTGCTCGCCGCCGTCGGGGTGCGCGCCGCGGCCGCCGAGCTGGTGGAGTCGCTGCGCGACCGCATCGACGCCGCGGGGCAGGAGGCCGGGCTCGGCCAGGCCGCGCTGCTGCAGCGGGCCCAGCGCCGCGCGGACGACCTGCGCCGGCAGAACACCCGGTGGCAGAACCTGCTGTCCGACGAAATCACCGATCTGCTGTCCGACGCCGAGTACGACCTGCGCGAGCGGACGCGCAAGATCGTCTCCACGATCGACCGGACCTTCGACGAAGGCGACCCGGCGAAGGTGTGGGACGAATTCGCGCCCTGGCTGGACAACGCGCTGGCCGAGGCGGTCGACGTCAACTACGCGTGGCTGGCCGACCGGGCGGAGTGGATCGCGCAAGCGGTCGCGGCGTGCTTCGGCGCCCAGTACGACCGGGCTCTGCCCGACCTGCGGCTCGACGGCTCCGGCGTGGAGCACCTCGACGAGGTCGGCCGCCCGAAGATCGAGAAGTTCAAGATCGGCCAGCAGGCGTTCACCGGCCTGCGCGGGTCCTACGGCGGCGTGCTGATGTTCGGCCTGGTCACCAGCCTCGCCGGGCTGCCGCTGATCAACCCGGTCTCGCTCGGCGCCGGTGCCGCGTTCGCCGCGAAGACGATCAAGGACGAGGGCGGGATGCGGCTGCAGCGGCGGCAGGCCGTCGCCAAGCAGGCGGCGCAGCGGCACGTCGACGACGTCTTCCTGCGGTTCGGCAAGGAATGCCGCGACGCGATCCGCGTCGTCCAGCGGCGCCTGCGCGACCACTTCACCGGCCTGGCCGAGGAACTCGCCGACGAGCTGACGCGCGAACGCGAGACGATCCTGGCCGGCACCGCCGAGCGCGAACGGCGGACCGGGCACATCCGCCGCGAGATCGACCGGCTCGCCGGGCTGCACCAGCGCGCGGGCGAGCTCGGCACGATCGCCGGACGGCAGCCGCGGCGGGAGCTCTCGGCGTGACCCAGGACGTCCGCGACCTGCTGCACGCCGCGGCCGGGCTCTACCGGGACGACCCGCGGGCGTCAGCGCTGCTGCACGACTGCCTCGACCGGCTGGAGCAGCCGCTGCGCGTCGCGTTCACGGGCGCGCCGTCGTCGGGGAAGACGACGCTCGCCGCCGCGCTGGGCGAATGGCCGACGCGCGCGCTGCGCGACCTGGTGCTGCTCGACGACCCCGGCCCGGCCGACGACGTCCCGGACGCGACGGTCCGGCTGGTCCGCCACCTCGAGCCGGACGAGCTCGCGGCGGCGCACCCGCCGGGCGGCTCGCCGTTCGCGCGGCAGAGCGCGGTGAACTCGGTGTTGGTGCTGTCACGGGCCGACGAGGTCGGCGCGGGCCGGATCGACGCGCTGCTCACCGCGAAGCAGCTCGCGCGGCGCGCGTGGCGGGAAGACCCGCTGTGCACCGGGTTCCTGGGCGTGATCGCCGTCGCCGGGCAGCTCGCGTACGGCGGCCGCTCGTTGCGCGACGACGAGTTCGACTTGCTGGCCGCGTTCGCCGCGGTGCCGCGCGAGGAGCTGGAACGGCACGTGCTGTCGGTGGATTCGTTCACCGATCCGGCGTTCCCGGGCCCGATCCCGGTCGAGACGCGCCGGTCGCTGGTGGTGCGGTTCGGCATGTTCGGCGTCCGGCTGGCCCTCACCCTGATCCGCACCGGCTGCGACGACCGCGTCAAGCTCTCGGCGGAGCTGGTGCGCCGCAGCGGGTTGGGCGAATTGCGCGACACCCTGGCCGGGTGTTTCGTGGCGCGAGCCGAGGCACTGCGGGCCCGCACGGCGATCATCCGGCTGGAGGCCCTGCTGGCCGCGCAGCCCCGCCCGGGCGGCGACCGGCTGGTGTCCCGGGTGGAGCGGTTCGCCGCGGCCGCACACGATTTCAGGGAACTGCGCCTGATCGCCGACATCCGCGGCGGCCGCACGGCGTTGTCGGGGGAGCCCGCCGAGGAAGCGGTCCGGCTGCTGGGCGCCCAGGGCACGGCGCCGGCCGACCGGCTGGGCCTGGAACCGGACGCGGATCCGAACGAGATCTACGAGTCCGGCCTGGACGCCCTCCGGCGCTGGCGGCACGAGGCCGAGCGCCCGGACCGCCCCCACGCCGAACGAACCGCGGCGCACGTGGTGGTGCGGTCGGCCGAGGGCCTGCTCGCGCTGTTCGCCTAGACCGGCTTCCCGCCACCCGCCACGCCAAACCGGGCGCCTACCACCTAGACCGGCTTTCCGTTCACCGTCACGTTCGAGAGGGTCACGTCCCGCGCGTTCGTGATCTGCGGCGCCGGCGTGTCGATCCTCGTGAACGTGCTGTCCGCCAAGCGGAACCCCGTCAGCGGGCTCTCCGCGGCGCCGCTGATCTTCAGCGCGAACGGGGAGTCGTCGAGGTGGAGGTCGCGCAGGTCGAGGTCGCGGATCACCGGCTGGACGATCGGGCCGTAGCCCGGGCCGGTGAGGCTGTAGTTCATGTCGACGTAAATCGCGCCGCGGTCGACCGGGCCGCCGGTCAGGCGCCGGACGTGGATGTCCGAGACCACGCCTCCGCGCCGCGGGTTCGTCTTGACGTACACGCCGTAGAACGACTTGTACGACGACCCGGCGTGGATCCGGTTGTCCTGCGCGAAAACGTTGCGGACGCCGCCGGACATCTCGCTGCCGACGGTGATCGCGCCCCAGCGGCCGAAGTAGTCGTTGTCCTCGATGACGATGTCCTCGCTCGGCACGCCGATGCGGCGGCCGTCGGTGTCGCGGCCGGACTTGATCACCGTGCCGTCGTCGCCGGTGTCGAAGGAACAGCCGTGGATGTGCACGTCCGCGCAGCTCTCCGGGTCGACGCCGTCGACCATCGCGCCGCGGGAGTAGACCGTCACGTTCCGGACCGTCACGTTGCGGCACAGCACCGGGTGCACCGTCCACATCGCCGGGTTGCGCAGCGCGACGCCCTCGACCAGGACGTTGCGGCACCGGTAGAACTGGATCAGGTTCGGCTTGAGGAAGTGCTTGTCGCCGAACACCCGCTGCGCCACCGGTACGCCGTCGGCCGCCTGCTGCTGGAGCCGGTCCCAGTCCGGGCCGCGCTTGCCGTCGAAGTCGAACCAGGGTCCGGCCGCGGCGTTGCCGTCGATCGTGCCGGAGCCGGTGACGGCGACGTCGGTCTCGTCGATCGCGTAGAGGAACGGCGAGTAGTTGTGACACTCGATGCCCTGCCAGCGCGTGAACACCACCGGCAGGTAGGACGCGGCGTCGCTGCGGAAGCGGATCGTGCCGAGCACGTGCAGCTCCACCCGGGACCGGAGGTGGATCTTGCCCGTGCGGAACTTCCCCGCGGGGACCAGCACGCGCCCGCCCCCGGCGGCGTGGCACGCGGCGATCGCCGCATGGAACGCCGGGGTGCAGTCGGTCGTGTTGTCGCCGACCGCGCCGTAGGACCGGATGTCGAAGACGCGGTCCGGGAACACCGGCGGCCTGATCCGGCCGAGGATCGCCGGTACGCGCGCCCACGGGTCGCCGGGGTCCGCGTGCGCGCTCGCCGGGCCGAACACCGCGCCCGCGGCCAGCAGCCCGCCCGCCGCGCCCGCGGCCTTCAGGAACCCACGCCGGGTGCTCGCCATCCGAAGCCTCCTCGATCGCCGTCGTCATACATCATGTACAGCATGTGATATTCCGACATCACGGTCAAAAAAGGTCCCGCTGACCGGTATTGACGCCCGCCGCGCCGCGGCGCACCATAGACCGGTCTATGGTCCAGCGCCGGCCCGAAGGGGGCTCCCATGCCCGAAGACGTCCGCCCCCGGGTCCGGTTGTTCGGCGAGCTCCTGGCGCATTGGGCGCGCGAGCGTCCCTCGGACCCGGCGCTGATCTTCGGCGACCGGACGTGGACCTGGGCGGAGTTCGACGAGCGGGTCCGGCGGCTGTCCGGCGCCCTCGCGGCGGCCGGCGTCGCCCGGGGCGACCGGGTCGCGTTCGTCGACAAGAACCACCCCGCCTGCCTGGAGACGACCTTCGCGGCAGCCGGGCTCGGTGCGGCCAACGCCGTCGTGAACTGGCGGCTGTCCGGCGACGAACTCGCCTACGTCCTGGCGGACGCGGGTGCGAAGGTCGTCCTCGTCGGCGCCGAACTGCGGCCCGCCCTCGACGCGATCCGCGACCGGCTGCCCGCGGTGGAACGGGTGGTCGTCGTCGGCGGGGACGCCGACGAGTACGAGGCCTTCCTGACTTCCGCCGCGCCGCACGCCGGCAGCGACGTCGGCACCGACGACGGCGTGCTCGTCATGTACACCAGCGGCACCACCGGCTTCCCGAAGGGCGCGGTGCTGACCCACCGCAGCGTCCTCGCGCACGGCCTGGCCGCCGGGACCGCGTTCCCGATCGGCCCGGGCGACGTCAACCTGGTCGCGATGCCGCTGTTCCACGTCGGCGGCAGCTGCTACGCGGTCTCCGGTTTCCTGTACGGCGAACCGTCGTACCTGACCCGCGAGCCGGACGCCGCGTCGCTGTTCGCGGCGCTGCAGGCCGGGATCACGCACGCCTTCCTGGTGCCCGCCGTCGTGGCCGGGATCGCCCAGGCCGGCGAGGCCGCGCTCCAGGCGTTCTCGCGGCTGAAGTACCTCTGCTACGGCGCCTCGCCGATGCCGCTCCCGTTACTGCGCACAGTGCTCGCGGCTTGGCCGGAGGTCAAGTTCGCGCAGGTCTACGGCATGACCGAGCTGTCCGGAGCGGTCACCGCCCTCGACCCGGAGGCGCACCGCGACGCGTCCCGCCCCGAACGGCTGGCTTCGGCGGGTACCGCACTGTCCGGAGTGGACCTCCGGATCGTCGACCCGGTCACGGCCGAGGACGCCGAAGTCGGCGAGGTGTGGGTGCGCACCGAACAGCGGATGGCGGGCTACCTCGGCAAGCCCGAAGCGACCGCGGAGACCATTGTGGACGGCTGGGTCCGCACCGGCGACGTCGGGCGCCTGGACGACGGCGGGTTCCTGTTCCTCGAGGACCGCGTCAAGGACATGATCATCACCGGCGGCGAGAACGTCTACTCGCCCGAGGTCGAGCGCGTGGTGGCGGAGTTCCCCGGCGTCGCCGAGGTGGCCGTGATCGGCATCCCGGACGACCGCTGGGGCGAGCAGGTCAAGGCCGTCGTGGCCGGCGAACAGCTCGACGCCGAGAAGATCGTGGAGTTCTGCCGTGAGCGGCTGGCCCACTACAAGTGCCCGCGCAGCGTCGACGTCGTGGCCGCGTTGCCGCGCAACGCCACCGGCAAGATCCTCAAGCGTTCGCTGCGGGAACCCTACTGGCGGGACCGGGACCGGAACGTCTGATGCCGCCGGTCACCCGGCACCGGTACTTCGAGGCCGCGCTGGACGTGCTGGCGCGGCACGGGTTCACCGAGCTGAACGTCGGCGCGCTGTGCCGCGGCCTCGGCGTCACGAGCGGGTCGTTCTACCACCACTTCGGCGGCTGGCCGGGCTTCGTGGCGCAGCTGCTGGACCACTGGGAGCACCGCCAGGTGCGCATCCTGCGCGAGCGCAATTTCGGCACCGGCGGCCCGGCGGCCGACTTCGCGGCGCTGATGGACCTCACCCTCGGGCTGCCGCACGAGGCCGAGGCCGCCATCCGCGCGTGGGCGCGGAACGACGAAACCGTGCGCGCGGTGCAGAAGCGCGTCGACGACGCCCGGCTGCGGACGGTCGGCAAGGCGGTCGAGGGGATCGTCGGCGACCGGGCGCTGGCCCGGACGCTGACGTCACTCGGGATGGCGATGCTGGTGGGGCACCAGCAGCTGGCGTCGGCGGGGGAGCACGGCGAGCTGACGGAGCTGCTCGCGGAGTACGCCCGGCTGGTGCACTCCCGCGCGGACGGCGGTTAGAGCTGGGTTCGGGTTCGCTGCGAAGTCCGCGGATCAGGCGTTGCCGAGCACGCGGGTGACGGTGATCTCGATGACCACCCGCTGCGGGTTCGGCTTGGGCTGCCGGTAGCGGGCGGCGTACCGGTTTTCGGCGTCGCGCACCGATTCCGGGTCCTCGCGCAGCACCGCGCGTCCCTCCAAAGTGGACCATCGCGGGCCGTCGAGCTGGCAGACCGCGACCGGGATCCCGTCCGCGCCCGCGGCGCGCACGAGCCGGGCCTTGACCGACGGGGCGAAGGTGATCACCCGGGCGAGGCCGGCCTCGAAGTCGACGGTGACGCCGACCGCGACGACGTGCGGGGTGCCGTCCGGCCGGACCGTGGTCAGCGTGGCCAGGTGGCGCTCGGTCCAGAACGCGCGGAAGTCCGGCCCGCGGCCGTCGAGGTCGATCGTCATGACGTCCACGCTAGTCCGTCCGGGTGGGGTGGGCGCGTGCGGATCCACTCAGGGTAATAGTAAGGAAAGTTTCCTAACACTCTTGACCTGGTCTTGAACCTTCTGTCACGCTTCGAACCACCTCGCCGCAGCCAACGATGTCTTAACGGAGGAGCCATGAAGAGAGTCGTCCGGGCGGCGGTGGTTTCGGCCGCGCTGGCCGCGGGGCTGCTGAGCGTGCCCACGTCCGCGTCCGCGGCCGGCACGCCGTACGTGCCGGGAACGCTGCGGCCGTCGGTGTCACAGGCCACGCAGGACGCGGCCCTGCAGAAGTACTACGACTTCTGGAAGAAGAACTTCCTGACCACCAAGTGCGGCAGCGGCACGTACGCGGTGCTGTCCAAGGACGCCGACCACTCCTTCGTCGCCGAGGGCGAGGGGTACGGCATGACGATCTCGGCGATGATGGCGGATAAGGACCCGCAGGCACGCGCGATCGTCGACGGGATCCTGAAGTTCGTGAGAGCGCACCCGTCGGTCAACAACAAGGACCTCCACGCGGCCGAGCAGGACTCGAACTGCAAGAGCGTCAACGGCAGCGATTCGGCCACCGACGGCGACCTCGAAATCGCCTACGGCCTGCTGATCGCGGACAAGAAGTGGGGCAGCGGCGGCGCGGTGAACTACAAGGCCGAAGCCGTCCGGATCATCAACGCGATCAAGAAGAGCGAGGTCAACGGCACCACGAAGTTCACGTTGCTGGGCGACTGGGGCAACGACGCGGAGTACAAGAACAGCTCCCGTTCGTCGGACTGGATGCCGGGCCACCTCCGAGCCTTCGCGGCGGCGACCGGGGACAGCTTCTGGACGTCGGTCCGCACCCGTTCGGAGACGGCGGTGACCCAGCTGCAGTCGTCGTACGCGCCGAACACGGGACTGCTGCCGGACTTCGTGGTCAACACGAACTCGACGCCCAAGCCGGCGCCGTCGAACTTCCTGGAGGGGCCGTACGACGGCAAGTACAGCTGGAACGCCTGCCGCGACCCGTGGCGCCTGGGTGCGGACGCGATCTCGGCCTCCGGAAGCGCGGCGGCGGGCCAGGTCCGCAAGATGAACGCGTGGATCAAGTCGGCGACGGGCGGGGACCCGGCGAAGATCCAGAGCGGGTATTCGCTGTCGGGGTCGAAGACGGAAAGCGGGCAGCACCCGTGCTTCACGGCACCGTTCGCGGTGGCGGCGATGACGGACCCGGGTAGCCAGGCCTGGCTGGACAAGCTGTGGACGGCGGTCTCGTCCTGGTCGCCCGATGCGACGGATTACTACGGGACCGGGATCACGGTTCAGGTGCTGTTGATTTTGAGCGGCAACTACGTGGCCGCGTAGGAGCGTGCCGGCCGTCTCGCGCTATTTCGGGTGCGGGGCGGCCGGTTCGTGCGTGAAACTGGTGGCATGGTTCGCCAACCCCGGAGTGTCGAAGAGCTGACCCGCGCGCTCGACGCGGGCCGGCGGTTCAAGTACGTGTACTTCTGGGGGCACCGGCCACCCCGCGGCGGCGGGGTGGGCGCGGGGTGTTTCAGCCAGTGGTGGCCGGCGCCGTTCGAGATCGACGAGGTCCGCTACGCGACGGCCGAGCACTACATGATGTGGCGCAAGGCGAAGCTCTTCGGCGACGACGAGGTGGCCGCCCAGGTGCTCACGGCGGTGCACCCCAAGCAGGCCAAGGATTTCGGTCGCCGGGTACGTCGCTTCGACGAGGAAACGTGGGTCGCCCACCGGTACCGGATCGTGGTCGAGGGGAACGCGGCGAAGTTCGCCCAGCATCCGGAGCTGGGGCGCTTCTTGGCCGGAACCGGCGAACGCGTGCTCGTGGAGGCGAGCCCGGTGGACCGGGTGTGGGGCATCGGCCTGGCGGCGGACGATCCGAGCACCGGGAACCCGCGTACGTGGCGGGGGCTCAACCTCCTGGGCTTCGCGCTCGGAGAGGTCCGGGCTCAGCTCGGCTTGCGCAGCGGCAAGCCGGCCGCCCGGTAGATCTCGTCGATCACCGTCATCGTCGCCACCGCGTCCGCCGCCGAGGTCTTCACCGGGGCGCCCTCCAGCACCGCCGCCGCGAAGGCGTCCAGCTGGTACGCGTACGTTGCCCGGCGGGGGAACTTCTCCGTGCGCTTCACCCCGTCGATCTCCACCGTGAAACGGTGGTACGCCTGGGGCATCAGCGGGTTGACCACCCGGATCGACCCACGGGACCCGGTCACCGAAGCGCTGATCTTCAGCACCGATGACGACCACATCGAGCACTTGATCCGGCCCGTGTGGCCCGAGGGGTACGCCAGCTCCGCCGTCATCGCGCGGTCCACCTGCGGCGACCGCAGCCGGGCCGTGGCCGACACCACCGTCGGCGTCTCGCCGCCGAACAGGCGTGCCATGTGGACCGCGTAGCAGCCCGCGTCCATCGTGGCCCCGCCCGCCAGTCCGTAGTCGTAGCGGATGTCCGAGAACTTCGGCAGGGGAAAACACACCGCCGTCTCGACCCGCTGCAGCGGACCCAGCTCGCCCGCGGCCACGATCTCCTCCACCCGCAGCGCCAGCGGGTGGTACCGGTAGTGGAACGCCTCCATCACCACCCGGTCCGACGCCGAAGCCAGCTCGGCGATCTCCCGGGCCTCGGCCGCGTTCGCCGTGAACGGCTTCTCGCACAGGACGTGCTTCCCCGCCTCCAGGGCCGCTCGCGTCCAGCGGCCGTGCAGGCCGTTCGGCAGCGGGTTGTACACCGCGTCGATGTCCGGATCGGCCAGGAGATCCTCGTACGAAGCGAACACCCGGGGAATCCCGTGCCTGGACGCAAACGCTTGCGCGCGTTCCGGGGACCGAGCCGCGACCGCGGTCACCGACACCGGGGAAACGGCAGAAGCAGGCTTGACCAAGGCCGCGGGCGCGATGCGAGCCGCCCCCAGGATGCCGATCCGCAGGCTCATGTCCGCGAAGCTAGCACCGGCCAGGATTTCAACAGACAGTTGACCTCTTCAACAACGAGTTGTAGCGTGCCAGCCAGCCGAACAGTGGAGGTCCGTTATGTCCCGTTCTCGTACCGTGCAGGCGGTGTTGCTGGCGAGCGTCGCCGTGCTGGTGACGGCTTGTGGTGGCGGCCCGGACGGCGCGGGCGGGACGTCGCAGGCCGCCGGCGCACCCGCGTCCGGCATCCCGGACACCGCGGCGATCGTCCAGGGCGTGCAGAAGGACGCCCAGCTCAACGCCGCTCTCCCGGACACCGTCAAGCAGGCCGGCCTGCACCTGGCCTCGAACCTGCAGTCCGCGCCGAACAACTTCTACGCCGCCGACGGCAAGACCCCGATCGGCTACGAGGTCGACCTCGCGAAGGCCATCGCGGCCAAGCTCGGCGTCGCCGTCACGCACCAGGACATGGCGTTCGGCTCGCTCATCACCAGCCTCCAGTCCGGCCGCATCGACCTCACCATGGCCGGCATGAACGACACCAAGGCCCGCCAGCAGCAGATCGACTTCGTCGACTACTTCACGTCCGGCATCACGATCATGATCCGCAAGGGCAACCCCGACGGCATCACCGGCCCGGACACCCTCTGCGGCAAGAACGTCGCCGTCGTGCAGGGCACCAGCCACCAGAAGTTCGCCGCCGAGCAGAGCACGAAGTGCACGCAGGCCGGGAAGCCCGCCGTGAACGTCACCGCGACCGACAGCGACAACCAGAACCAGAACCAGCTGCGCACCGGCCGCGTGCAGGCGATCCTCAACGACCTCCCCAGCGCCGTCTACATCTCGCGGACGGCCGGTGACGGCAAGTTCTTCGAGGTCGTCCCCGGCGAGCCGATCGACGGCGGCCCGTACGGCATCGGCGTCAACAAGGCCAACACCGCGCTGCGCGACTCCGTGCAGAAGGCGCTCCAGGCCCTGATCGCCGACGGCACCTACGGCAAGATCCTGCAGGCCTGGGGCGTCGAGCAGGGCGCGATCAAGGAGGCTGCCATCAATGGCGGCTCCTGAACCGCTCCCGATCGTCCGGCTCCGCCATTGGGGCCGCTGGGTCGCCGCCGCGATCATCATCGCGCTGCTCGTCCTGCTGGGCCTCGCCCTCGGCAACGCGCAGATCGAGTGGAACCAGGTCCCGGACTTCGTCTTCTACAAGGTGATGGCGACCGGCTTGCTCAACACCGTCGTCCTCGCCGTGCTGTCCCAGGCCGTCGCGATCGTGCTCGGCATCGTCATCGCCCTGCTGCGCCGCAGCGCCAACCCGGTCGCCCGGTGGTTCGCCGCCGGGTACATCTGGATCTTCCGCGGGCTTCCGGTGCTGCTGCAGATCCTGCTCTGGTACAACCTGGCGCTCGTCTTCCCGGTCATCGACATCCCGTTCCTCGTCCACGAGCAGACGAACGTCCTGATCAGCGCGTTCACCGCCGCGTTCCTCGGCCTGGCGCTCAACGAAAGCGCGTACATGGCCGAAATCGTCCGGGCCGGCCTGAACAGCGTCGACAGCGGCCAGACCGAGGCGGCGAAGTCGATCGGCATGACGCCGGCCGCGACGCTGCGCCGGGTCGTGCTGCCGCAGGCCATGCGCGTGATCATCCCGCCGACCGGCAACGACTTCATCAACATGCTCAAGGGCACGTCGATGGCGTCGGTGATCGGCGTGACCGAGCTGATCCACGCGGCCAACAACATCTCGTCCAACAACCTCCTGGTGATGGAGACGCTGCTGGCCGCGGCCGTCTGGTACATGGTCGTGGTGACCGTCGCCGGCGTCGGCCAGCACTACCTGGAACGCGCCTTCGGCCAGGCCGACCGCGGCCCGCTCGCCCGCGCGGGCAAGGCGCTGCGCGGCGTGCCGCTGGTGAGGAGTGCCCGTGTCTGAACCCCTGCTGCGCGCCGTCGGCGTCCGGAAGTCCTACGGCCACACCGAAGTCCTCGGCGGCATCGACCTGGACGTCCACAAGGGACAGGTCGTCTGCCTGCTCGGCCCGTCCGGCGCCGGCAAGAGCACGTTCCTGCGCTGCATCAACCACCTCGAGACCATCGACGCCGGCCAGATCTGGGTCGACGGCGAGCCGATCGGCTTCCGGCAGCGCGGCGGGAAGCTGTACGAGCTGCGCGAACGCGAGGTGGCGCGCCAGCGGCGTGACATCGGCATGGTGTTCCAGCGGTTCAACCTCTTCGCGCACCGGACGGCCCTGGAGAACGTCGTCGAAGGACCGATCCGGGTCCTCGGGCTGCGTGCCGAAGACGCCCGGAAGCAGGGCCTCGAGCTGCTCGACCGGGTCGGGCTGGCGCACCGCGCCGACGCCTACCCGGCGCAGCTGTCCGGCGGCCAGCAGCAGCGCGTGGCGATCGCGCGGTCGCTGGCGATGAAGCCGAAGCTGATGCTGTTCGACGAGCCGACGTCGGCCCTCGACCCGGAGCTGGTCGGTGAAGTGCTGGAAGTCATGAGTACGTTGGCGGGGGAGGGGATGACGATGGTCGTCGTGACGCACGAGATGAGCTTCGCCGCGGAGGCGGCCGACGAGGTGGTGTTCCTGGCCGACGGCGCCGTCGTCGAGACCGGGCCGCCCTCGGAGGTCCTGAGCGCGCCGAAGCACGACCGCACCCGGCAGTTCCTGGCGAGGATCCTCGCGTGAGGAGGATTTCGCCCCGCTACCTGCTCCAGTTCGACGAGCCCGCCGGCTACCTCGACTTCGCCCGGTTCGGCCCGCCCTCGCACGCGGTGCTCGACACGACGGCCGCCCTGCTCGACCAGGCCACCACGGCCGGTCCGTCCACTGTGGACGAGCTGATGCGGCAGGAGGTCCGGGCCAAGGCCGCCGCCGCGCGGCTGTCCGGCTCGGACACCGACCACACCGTGCTGCTGCCCAACACCAGCCTCGGCCTGTTCCAGGCCGCGTTCCACAGCACCGGCGAGGTGCTCGTGTCGGCTTCGGAGTTCCCGGCCAACACCTACCCGTGGGCTCGGGCCGAGCAGGCCGGGCGGCTGCGCGTGCGGCGGCTGACCAGCGGGTACGTGACGCCCGAGCGGGTCGCGGCGGCGCTGACGCCGGAGATCACGACGGTCAGCGTCAGCGCGGTCGACTTCCGCACCGGCTACCGTGCCGACCTCGCCGCGCTGCGCGAGGTCGTCGGCGACCGGCTGCTGGTCGTCGACGGCATCCAGGGCTTCGGCGTCGTCGACGAGCCGTGGGAGGTCGCCGACGTCCTGGTCGTCGGCGGGCAGAAGTGGCTGCGTGCGGGCTGGGGGACCGGCTTCGCGGTGCTGTCCGACCGCGCGCTGGACCGGATGGACCCGGTGCTGTCGGGCTGGACCGGCGCGCGCGACCCGGGCCTGTTCGACGACGAGATCCACCCGCCGGACGCGACCGCCCAGGCCTGGTCGATCTCCAACCTCAGCCCGATCACCTCCGGCGCGTTCGCCGAGGCCCTCGAGCTGGTCGAGGAGGCCGGTGTCGGCGCCATCGCGGCGCGGATCGCCGAGCGGCTGGCCTCCTTCGAAGAGGTCCTGGCCGCCTGCGGCGCCGAAGTCGTCTCGGCGGTCGACCGCCGCGCGGGGATCCTGGCGTTCACCCTGCCCGGCCACCCCGCCGAGCAGGTCGGCGCGGCGCTGGTGAACGCCGGGATCGCGGCGACCGTGCGCCCCGAGCACGTCCGGCTGTCACCGCACGCCTCGACCCCGGCGGCGGCCGCGGACCTGCTCCGGTCCGCGCTGGAGACGTTGACGCGGCCGCGCGAACCCCTGGTGGTCCCGGCCGCGGGGGCGACCACGCACGACGTGCTCACCGCGCTGGTGCCGGCCATCCCGGGTCTCGCGGCGATGCTCGGCCCGGGCAACGAAGTCCTGCTGCACGACCTGAGCCGGCTGCCGGACTCGATCATCGCCATCGCCGGCGACCTCACCGGCCGCAGCGTCGGCGGCCCGATGACCGACCTGCTGCTCGGCCTGGTCCGCCGCGGCACCACCCAGGACCTGACGAACTACCGCACCCACGGCCCGGACGGCCGCCCGATCCGCTCCTCGACGCTGTTCCTGCGGGACGCCGACGGGGTCGCGGTCGGCTGCCTGTGCGTCAACAGCGTCGAGGAGGCCGCGGCGCCGGGCGGCAACGGCGAGCCGGAGACTTTCCCACCGGACGTCGACAGCCTGCAGCGGTTCCTCGTGGACCGGGCGGTGACGAAGGCGGGCATCCCGGTGGACCTGATGAAGAAGCGCCACAAGGCGGCCGTGGTGCGGGAGCTCGACGAAGCCGGTTATTTCCTCATCAAGGACGCGGTCGACCACCTGGCCGGCCGCCTCGACGTCACCCGCTACACGATCTACAACTACCTCAACGAGATCCGCGCCTGATCGGCCGCTTGCCACCCGCGCGTTCCGGGCGGACCATGGCGCGCATGACCGAATCGGACACCCGGGCCCTGGTCCGGCTCGAAGCGGACGGCGAGGCGGACGCCGAAGAGTTCGACCTGCTCGCCCGCCGCCTGCGCGCCGAGCTGGGCGGGCTGGACGTGGACGTGCAGCCGGTGCCGGGCGAGCTCCCCCCGGGCGCGAAGGCCGCGGACCCGGTGACGATCGGCTCGTTGATGGTGGCGTTCAGCGCGGCGGGCGGCGTGTTCCCCGGGCTGGTCGAGACGTTGCGCGAGTGGCTGGGCCGCCAGGCGGGCAAACACAAGATCAAGGTGACGATCGACGGCGACACGGTAGAGCTGGAGCGGGCGACGACGGCCGAGCGCCAGCAGCTGATCGACGCCTTCGTCCGCCGCCACGGCTAGCCGCCTGTTTCAATGGCGTAGCCACTCGTTGATCGCGGCGATGTGCACGGTTGCCTCGTAGCGGACTGCGAGTTTGTCGAACCGTGTGGCCACGGCGCGGTTGCGCTTGAGCCGGTTGATCCCGCACTCCACAGCGTGCCG
>NZ_JBSFNC010000023.1:0-85132 GCF_053586895.1 Amycolatopsis sp. NPDC003731
GGCCCTACCGATCGGCCGCTGCACCGACCGCCCGCGGCAATCGGCCGGACCAACCGGCCGCCCCGGCCGCCGCTTCGACCGACCGGCCACCGACTGGTCGCGCCAACCGGCTGCGCCCGCCGTGCCGTGCCTGTGCGACCGCGTCCCGGCCGAGGTGATCCCGACATGATCGCCCTCGGCACGCCCTCGAGCGCGCCGGCGCCCGCCTGCCCCAACCGGCCGCGACCGCCAGGCCGTGCCCGTGCGACCGCGTGCCCGGCCGAGGTGACCCCGACATGACCGACTTCCTCAAAACCCGCACAGTCCGCCTGACCCCGCGGCCCGCGCTGGTCCTCACCGTCGCGAGCCTCCTCGGCGTGGCCATGTTCTGCTGGCCCCTGCTCGCCCACCCCCAGCCGACCGCGGCCGCGCACACCGCCGATGCCCCGTTCGTCTTCATGGCGACCCTGCCGGTGCTCATCCTCGTCGTCCTCGCCGAGCTGTCCCGGGGCGGCATCGACGCCAAAGCGCTCGCCCTCCTCGGCGTGCTCTCGGCCGTCAACGCCGGGCTTCGGCCGCTCAGCGCCGGAACCGGCGGCATCGAGCTGGTCTTCTTCCTGCTCGTGCTCGCCGGCCGCGTCTTCGGGCCCGGGTTCGGGTTCGTGCTCGGGTCGACGTCACTCTTCACGAGCGCGCTGCTCACCGCCGGGGTCGGGCCGTGGCTGCCGTTCCAAATGCTCGCGTCGTCACTGATCGGGCTCGGGGCCGGCCTGTTGCCGCGGAAACCGCGGGGCAAGACCGAGGTCGCCATGCTCGTCGGCTACGGCGTCTTCGCGGCCTACTTCTTCGGCATGCTGATGAGCCTGTGGTCGTGGCCGTTCCTCGCCGGGGACAGCACGCAGCTCGGCTTCGTGCCCGGCGCACCGCTCCTCGACAACCTTCGCCGGTTCGCGACCTACACCGTCCTGACGTCGACCCTCGGCTGGGACACCGGCCGCGCGATCACCAACGCGGTCGCCATCGTGCTGCTCGGGCCGGCCGTCCTGGCGGTGCTGAGACGCGCCGCCAGGCGGGCCGCCTTCGATGCGCCCGTGACCTTCGACCGCGGTCAGTTGTAGGAGTAGAAGCCCCGGCCGGTCTTCTTGCCGAGCAGGCCCGCGTCCACCATGCGCAGCAGCAGCGGCGGCGACGAGTACAGCGGCTCCTTGAACTCCGCGTACATCGAGTCCGCGATGGCCTTGATCGTGTCCAGTCCGATCAGGTCGGACAGGCGCAGCGGGCCCATCGGGTGGGCCGTGCCCAGCTCCATGCCGCGGTCGATGTCCTCGGCCGAGGCGAAGCCCGACTCGATCATCCGGATCGCCGAGAGCAGGTACGGCACCAGCAGCGAGTTCACGATGAACCCGGCGCGGTCCTGCGAGCGGATGACGGTCTTACCCAGCGCCGTCGTCGCGTGCTCCTCCGCGCGGCGGGCCGTCTCCTCGCTGGTCAGCAGCGAGGGCACCAGCTCCACCAGCGGCAGCACCGGCACCGGGTTGAAGAAGTGGATGCCGACCACCTGCTGCGGCCGGCTCGTCGCCATGCCCAGCTTCATGATCGGGATCGACGACGTGTTGGACGCGAACAGCGCGTCCTCGGCCTCGACGATCTTGTCCAGCTGGCGGAAGACGTCGACCTTCGCCTGCTCCTGCTCGAGGATCGCCTCGATGACCAGTTCGCGGTCGGCGAACTCGGCGATGTCCGTCGTGAACCGGAGCCTGCCGAGGGCCGCGTCGGCGTCCTCGGCCGAGAGCTTGCCGCTCTTGACGCCGCGTTGCAGCGACTTCTCGATGCGCGCCTTGCCCGCGTCGAGCGCCGGCTGGTTCACCTCGGTGATCACGACGTCCAACCCGGACCGCGCGTGCACCTCGGCGATGCCGGACCCCATGAGGCCCGCTCCGACGACTCCAACCCGACTTACCACCGGCTCACTCCTTCGTCCGCTTCGCCGACCCGCTTGCCCTGTTTGGACAGCATTGTGGGCAGCACGCAGCGCGCGAGGGCGGTCGCCGGGTGGTGCCCGGCTACGCCCTCGCGCGGTTACGCGTGCTCAACGACGGTACTCGTCGTACCCGTCGTCGTACGGGTCTTCATACCGGCTGTCGGCAGAGTCCTCGTGGTGGTTGTCACTGGAGGAGTTACTCGACAGCTCGCGCTGCAAAGCATCGAAGTCGGTCTCGTGCGAGCTGTACTTGAGCTCACGCGCCACCTTCGTCTGCTTGGCCTTAGCCCGGCCGCGCCCCATGGCTCGACCCCCTCGCACAGGGGCGGGGCGGCCGGGGGAATCGGCGGCCCCGCATCGTCTCGACAATTCTTTCCTGCTCACACCGTACCGTGTCCGGGGGGTTCGATGCGACGTGGCACGGTGTGCCGGTCGCGACAGTGTTCGCCGGACACCGGTTACCGGCCGGTCGGTGACGATCGGTGCAGGTAGACGTGCCACGATCTACTCGTGCTCCGTCCCTTCGTGGCTTACCTGCGGGTGTACGAACCCCTGCTCGCCCTGGGCGATCCGCCGGACGAACGGCTGCGTGCGGCCGTCGCGGCGGCCAAACTGCGGCGGACGGACGCGGGAGCGCGAGAGCAGGCCATGTGGCTCAAGTCACAGGTGGCCGCCCCGCGGCGGCTGCTGCCCGCCGAGCTCGCGGACGGCCGTCCGGCGCCGAGCCTGCTGACCGACGTCCTGGTCCTCGACCCCGCGGAAGTGCCCGGAGGCAAAGCCGAGCACGGGCCCCTCGTCTGCCCGCTGGAGCTGCGAGCCCGCTCGGCGGCGGCCCTGGTCACCTTCCTCGGCGACGCCCACCCGGCGCTGAAGAACGTCGTCCTCGACGAAGGCGGCTTCACCCAGGAGACGATCCGCGCCCGGACGAAGTCGGCGATGGCGGACCTGACGACGTCGGCGGCGCACACGTTGTCGACGACCTGGACGGTGCCGCTGCCGTGGTTCGTGCTGATCGAGCCGGAAGAGCGCCGGTTGGTCCTCGGCAACGGCCGAGCCGACCCCCAGCGAGAGCTGTCTTGGCGGGCCACCCTCGCCGACGCCCAGCACCGCGCCCGCGAGGCCGGCGAGCTGCTGGAGCAGACGTTCGGCGACTCCGGGCCAGGCCGGGTGCTGTTCGAGACGCGCCGCTGGCTGGACAACTTCCACGACGATTCCGTGATCGAGCTCGACTATGGCGGCCTGGTCCAGCTGTTCACCGACCCGGTCCTGGAGGCCGACAACACGGCCGACGAGGTCCACGACATCTTGGATGCCCTGCGCTCGGGCAACGTCGAAGAGCTGGCCGAGCTGTTCTCGGACTTGCGCGAGTTCTGGGGCGACGTGGCCGCCCGCGAGCGCGCCAACTAGTGGACAACCGGCCGGCCCGGGCGGCTGCCGGCCCGAAACTGTCGGTGCCCGCCGGTAGCGTGGAAAACGGGGGCTGCTCAACCACGAACCGCCGCGGACCTCGCTGAACGGCGGCCGCGACGATCGGCTGGTCCCAGCTGGGGCAGAGGGGGCGGCCGAGGGCTCCGGCGGCGCGATGGAGGCGGCCAGTGAGGTTCGGCGGCGCAGCGAAGGTGCCGCGGCGGAAGTGGCCGGCGGGTTCGGTGGTGCAGCCAGGGTGGGCGGCGGAAGCGTTCGGCGGCGGAGCGGCGGAAGCGGCTGGCGGATTCGGCGGTGCAGCCAGGGCGGGGCGGCGGGTAGCCGTCAGCGCAGTTCCGGCACCCGGATCTCGCCCACCGGCTGCCCTCCACCCAAGACCGTCGGGTGTGCCAGCTCCTCGAGGCCCGACACTTCCACCCCCAGATACCGCAGCGCCGCCACCGCCAGCGGTGCGCAGGCCCGCTTGGCCCCGTCGTCCATCTTGATCGCCACCGCGAAGCCGTCCGGCAACGCGAATGCCTGGACGCCCTCCGCGCCCGCCTTGGCGAGCAGACCCTCCACACCGGACATCAGCGCCGTGTCCTCGCGGCCCGTCCCCGCCACCAGCCACGGGTTCGCCCGCATCGCCGCAGCCACCTCCGCCGAAGGACCCTCCGAAGCCGCCGCTATCCGGCCGAACGCCCGCGCCAGACCCGTCAGGGAAAACGCGAACAACGGCGCTCCGCACCCGTCGACACCCGTGTGGGCGATCGGCTCACCCACCAGCGACGACACGACGTCAGCGAGGTGCTGCTGCAGCGGGTGGTCCGGCTCGGCATACCCCGGCACCGGCCAGCCCGCCCGGACGCACGTCGTCAGCATTGCCGTGTGCTTGCCCGAACAGTTCATCATCACCCGCCGGGGCTCGGCCGCGTCGCGCATGCTCGGCACGTGCAACGGGAAGTCCGGCGGGCACGCCAAGTCGGTCTCGCTCAGGCCCGCGGCCGAAAGCAGCTCCAGGACCCGCTTCACGTGCCCGGGCTCGCCCGAATGCGAGGCGCACGCCAGCGCCAGGTCCTCGCCCGTGAAATCCAGGCCCGCGCGCAGCATGCCGACCGCCTGCAGCGGCTTGTTCGACGACCTCGGGTACACCGGCGAGACCACGTCGCCCAGCGCCAGCCGGACCGCGCCCTCCGGGCCGGTGATCACCAACGCGCCACGGTGGACGCTTTCGACGAAACCCGACCGCACGACTTCGGCGAGCACCGGGTTGTTCACTCGCCGCGGCCGCCTTCGTTCTCCAGCAGCTCGTCCACTGTGGCTGATCCCTGCTGGTAGCGCTTCGCGATCTCCGCGTTCAGCGTGTCCATCACGCCCTGGACCTCACGCCGGAACGACGACACCGACAGCTCTTCGCGCGCGTACGTGTCCAAAGCGGAAGCGAGCTTCTCGTCCGACAGGGACTCGACGTCCGTCAGGTCCGTGTCGCCGATCAGGGCCTCCGCGTGCCGGCGGTGCTCGCCGGCGCGGGACGGCTCCAGCTGCTGGTGCCGGCCCGAGCCCGCCGCCGGGCCCAGTGCGTTGTCGGCCAGGATCGTCGCCAGCTGGTCGACGATGCTCGCTTCGCCGCCCGAGCTGCGCCGGGCCTGCTCCGCGCGCACGATGTCGATCCGGGCGTGCAGGAGACGGCGCAGGTAGGACAGGTCGGTCTCTTCCTGCGCGGCTTCGTCACGCCGCTCGCGCAGCACGTTCAGCGGCAGTTCACCCAGGCCGCTGAGGTACCCCGGGCCGAGCACGCGGTCGATCCGCCGCCTGCCACCGGGCCGCACTTCGATCACAGCGCAGTTTATCCCGGTTGAGCGTGATCTCGCTGTCAGGGGCTTTCGTTCAGCCACGGAGTTGCGCCGCCGCCGCACGGCCCGGCGCGGGCTGTTCCGCGGGCACCGAGTCGGGGTCGATCGCCGCCTGGACGAGGTTGTCCTCCGAGCCCGCCAGCAGCTCCGCGCCCACCGGTGTCGAGCGCTTGACCAGCGCCAACGCGATCGGGCCGAGCTCGTGGTGCTGGATGACCGTGCCGATCCGGCCGACCGTCCGGCCGTCGAGCAGCAGCGGGTCGCCGGTCTCCGGGGTGACCTCGGGAGAGCCGTCGAGGTGCAGCAGCAGCAGGTTCCGCGGCGGGCGTCCCACGTTGTGGACCTTCGACACCGTTTCCTGGCCGCGGTAGCAGCCCTTCGCCACGTGCGCGGCCGAGCCGACCCAGCCCACCTCGTGCGGGATCGTGCGGTCGTCGGTGTCGACGCCCAGCCGCGGCCGCACCGATTCGACGCGCAGCGCGTCGAACACCCAGCTGCCCGCCGCCCGCGCGCCCGCGTCGGTCAACCGCTGCCACCAGTCCGTCAGCGCCGCGCGCGGCACCGCCAGGTCGACGCTCCACCGGCCGGGCCACGGCATCCGGCGCGCGAACCCGCCGCCCGGCAGCGCGGCCACGGCGTATGGCTCCGGGCCGACCTCGGCGCCGACCGCGCTCAGCACGCGCTCGGCGTCCGGGCCGAGCACGGTGAGCAGCGCCAGTTCGCCCGTCGCGTCCCGGATGTCCACCTTGGACCAGAACTTCATCGCCTCGAGGTACTCGTGCAGCGTCTGGGGGCCGCCCTTGGGCAGCGCGCTCGTCACGTGCGCGCCGGCGTCGGTGTCGAGGTAGACCGTGCCGTCGAGGTGCGCCAGCACCATGTGCGTCTCGACCCGGCCCTGGCTGTCGAGGACCAGCGCCTCGGTGCCGGAGCCCTCGGCCAGGCCGGTCACGTGCTGGGAGATCACCAGGTGCAGCCAGGACAGCCGGTCTTCGCCGGTCACGGCGAGGAACTCGCGGTGCGACCGGTCGATCACGACCACGCTGCGCGAGGCCGTGCGCTGCTCCGCGAAGGGGTCTCCCCAGTGCCAGGGGACGCCGGCTTCGGGGTGGTCGTCGGGTGCGGGGATCGATCCGGGCACGTCCAGCAGCGGCGAGCGGTACGGCATACCGCCCAGCCTAGGTGAGTACGGTGTCGGCATGCGCGTGCTCGTCTTCCTCGACGGAACCCCGGCCGACCCCGATGCGGCCCAGATCAAGGTCGACGACCTCGGGCTGCTGCGCGGCGACGGCGTCTTCGAGACGATCCTCGTCGTCGACGGCCGGCCCCGCGAGCTCCGGCCGCACCTCGACCGGCTGGCCCGTTCGGCGGCCATGCTCGACCTCCCCGAGCCCGATCTCGCGGCCTGGGAGCGGGTCGTTTCGCTGGTGCTCGAAAGGTGGGCCGGTGGCCCCGAAATGGTGCTGAAACTGGTGTACACGAGGGGATCCGACGGCGACCCGGCCGCGGCGCCGACCGGTTTCGCGCTCGGTTCGGAGGTCGCCCCGGCGATTCTCAAGGCCCGCGCCGAAGGCGTCGCCGCGATCACCCTCGAACGCGGTTTCCCGCCGGATCTCGCCGAGCGCGCGCCCTGGTTGCTGCTCGGCGCGAAGCCGCTGTCGTACGCGATGAACATGGCCGCCGTGCGGGAGGCGGGCCGCCGCGGAGCCGAAGATGTGATTTTCACCGCGGCCGACGGATCGATCTTCGAAGGCCCGACGTCGACCGTCGTGCTGGCGAAGGGGCGGACGCTCTACACGCCGCCGTCGAGCATCGGGATCCTGCCGGGCACCACCCAGGCCGCGCTGTTCCGCGGCGCCGAGAAGGCGGGCTGGGCGGTCAAGGTGGAGCCGCTGACCGTGCGCGACCTCGTCGAGGGCGACGGCGTCTTCATGGCCTCCAGCGTCCGCAAGCTGACCCGGGTGCACACCCTCGACGGCGAGCGCCTGCGCGATTCCCAAGCGGTGTACGCCGAGCTCGTCGCGGCCTACGAAGGCGAATACGCCTGACCCTGGGTGATCCGGACGACGGCTGGGGCGACCTCTTCGGCGCGGTAGGCGGCGATCTTGTGGTGGCCGTCGATGATCAGCTCGCGTTCGCCGTCGGCCAGCACCACCGCGACCGGCCGGTGCCCGGTGCGGATGGCCGTCCGGTAGTAGCCGACGCGGGCCTCGTCCGACGGCGGCCAGGCGTCGGTCGGCGTGAGCAGCCGGTCTTCCGGCAGCCGCTCCGGGCCGCTGACCCGGTAGTCGCCGTCGACGAGCAGGTCGAGAACCGGCCCCAGCGTGGTGGCCAGCGGACGGCGCAGCTGCCCGGTGGCCAGCGCGATCCGCAGCGATTGCGGCAGGTCCGCCCGCGCCCGTGCGTTCACGTCGAGGAAACCCGCGCCACCGCTGATCGTCACCTGTTCCACGCTTATGAGGACGGGTGACGGCGCGACATGGTTCCGACCCCTACCCGGACGGGTGCACCGGGTGACCCGGGTCTCACCCGCGCGGCGGTACGCCTTGCTCAGGAAGGCCGGAACCGGATTCGGGTACCCGGCCGAGCCTGCGCGAGGGCGCTCAGCGCGGCCGTTTTCACGACGGCGGCGACCGGATAGCCGCCGGTCGTCGGGTGGTCGGCGAGGAACACCACCGGCAGCCCGCTCGGCGGCACCTGGATCGCGCCGGTGACGACGCCCTCGCTGGGCAGCTCGCCGTCGACGGCCCGCCGCAGCGGCGTCCCGTCCAGCCGCAGGCCGACGCGGTTCGACTCGGCCGTCACCGTCCAGCCCGCCGAGAGCCCGCCCGCCGGGTCGGCGAACCAGTCGTCGCGGGGGCCGAGCGTCACGGGCACCACGAGCTCACCAGGCGCCCGCACGGGTACGACGACGTCCGCGCCCGCGGGGATTCCCGGGGTGCCGAGCGGCAGCACGTCACCGCGGCTCAGCGGCGATGGCCCGATGCCGGACAGGACGTCCCGGGACCGGCTGCCCAGCACCGGCTCGACCGCGACCCCACCCGAGACGGCCAGGTAGCAACGCAGGCCTGCCGAAGGCGTCCCCAGCGTCAACGTCTGCCCGGCGCGAATGGCCAGGGGCGCGTGGGAGCCGGCCGGACGGCCGTCGATCCGGACGTCGACCGCCGGGCCGGTGACCGCCGCCGTCACCGCGGCCGTGAACCGCACGGAGAGGCCGCCGAACAGCGCCTCGATGCCCGCCGCGTCCTCGGCGTTGCCGACGAGCCGGTTCGCCAGCCGCAGCGACACCTGGTCGAGCGCTCCCGATGGCGCGACCCCGAGGTGGGCGTACCCGGGCCGGCCGAGGTCCTCGACCAGCGCGTACCGCCCGGGATCGAGCACCTCCAGGCTCCTCATCGGACGCTCCGGAAGCGCACGCGGTCCCCCGGCGCGAACAGCGCGGGCGGGTCCGCGTGCGGGTCGAACAGCGTCGCCGACGTGTGCCCGAGCAGCCGCCAGCCGCCCGGCGACTCGCGCGGGTAGACGCCGGTGAACTCGCCGGCGATCCCGACCGAACCGGCCGGGACGCGGGTGCGCGGCGTCTCCAGGCGTGGCTGCTGGAGCGGAGCCGGAAGCCCGGTCAGGTAGCCGAAGCCGGGCGCGAACCCGGTGAACGCGACCGTGTAGCCGGCTTCGGTGTGCATCGAGACCACGGCTTCGGGCGAAACCCCGGCGTCGGTGGCGATCAGAGCCAGGTCCTCGCCGTCGTAGCGGACGTCGAGGGTCACTTCGCGGGGCTCGCCCGCGGGCGGGTGCGTGAGATCGGCGGCTTCGAGCAGGGCCCGCACGGCCGCGACGCCGCCGACGACGAGCAGGCTGCGCGCGCCCGGCACGAGGTCGACGACCCCGGGTGGCCGGGCGGCGAGCACGGTCGCGTGGGCGGCCCGCAGCTGGTCCGGCGAGTCGCAGTCGAGCAGGGCGGCGTCCTCGCCGCACCGCCGCCAGCGCACGGCGTCAGCCGACGACGCGGTGCAGCAGCGCCGAAGTGTGCGGCTGCATCTCCTGGCCCACCATGGCCCGCTCCTCGACGTAGCCGAGGGAGCCTTCGATGAGGCCGTACAGGCGCTGGGCCGCGGTGACGTCCTTGGCCGTGGCCGTGCGGATCACCGCGTCGGTGCCGAGCTCCCAGGACGTCTGGTTGCGCGGCTTGCCGTAGTACAGCTCGACGATGCCGGTGTTGTGGGTGAGCAGCAGCTCGATCGTGTCGTCTTCCTGCGGCCGCCAGAACCCGGACTCGCGGGCGGCGGGCCGGATGACGTTGCCGTCTTCGTCCAGCAGCCACGCGCGGGACTCGTGGATCAGGAACGGCCGGCCGTCGTGGGAGATCGTCAGCTGCTGCGCGAACTTGTACGGGCCCTCGATGGTCGGGTAGTCGACCTCGCCCTCACCGCGCCAGACACCGACGAGCGGCAGCAGCGCGAGGCAGGCGTCGTTGAGGTTCGGCCCCTCGCGCAGGTTCGCGGTGTCGTTCGGAATGGGCAGGTCGTCCCACAGCGGGAGGTTGCGCGTGCGGGTGCTTTCCGCGCGCTTCTCCGCTGCCACGATGGCTTCGTCGCCGCTGGCGGTCATGGGTCAGCGCTGGTCCGCGTACAGCCGGTAGACGACGTACACGGCGAACCAGGTGATCGCGATGCCGGCGAGGACCAGCAGAGTCGTAAAGAAGGCTTCCACGCCCCGCAGAATAGTCCGCCCGGTCCGGAACGGCCCTGCGCAGGGTCGGCGCGGTGAGCACGGTCACCCGGCCGGAACGCGCGAAGGCCTCCCTGCCGGAGCGGGGAGGCCTTCGCGGGGTGAAGCGGAACTCAGGCGACCGAGATCGCCAGCTGGTGCAGGCCGGGGCCCTCGGCGGTGACCGAGGCTTCGCCGTTGCCGGAGCGGTGCAGCGCACGCACCGTCCACTCGCCCGGCGCCGCGTAGAAGCGGAAGTCGCCGTCGGCCGACGAGACGACCTCGCCGGTGAAGTCGCCGCCGCCGTCGAGGAGCCGGACGAACGCGCCGCCGACCGGCCCGTTCGCTCCGGTCACCTTGCCGGCGAGCACGACCTGCCCGCGCGTGTCGAAGTCCGCCGGCGTGGCCTCCTGGACCGGTGCGCCGCAGCTGTCGTCAACCGCCATCACTTGGCTCCCAACTCGACCGGCACGCCGACGAGCGAGCCGTATTCCGTCCATGAACCGTCGTAGTTCTTCACGTCCTCGTAGCCCAGCAGCTCGTGGAGCGCGAACCACGCGATCGACGAGCGCTCGCCGATGCGGCAGTAGGCGATGGTGCCCTTGCCCTCGTCGATGCCCTCGTCCTTGTACAGCTCCTTGATTTCTTCCTCGGTCTTGAAGGTGCCGTCCTCGTTGGCGACCTTCGCCCACGGCACGTTCAGCGCGCCGGGGATGTGGCCGGGAACCTGGGACTGCTCCTGCGGCAGGTGCGCCGGGGCGAGCAGCTTGCCGGAGAACTCGTCCGGCGAGCGCACGTCGACGAAGTTCTTCGACCCGATCGACTGGACGACCTCGTCGCGGAAGGCCCGCAGCGACAGGTCCTGGTCCTGCGCCTTGTAGTCAGTGGTGTCGCGCTTGACCTCGTCGGAGTTCAGCTCACGGCCGTCGAGCTCCCACTTCTTGCGGCCGCCGTCGAGCAGCTTGACCTTTTCGTGGCCGTACAGCTTGAAGTACCAGTACGCGTACGCCGCGAACCAGTTGTTGTTGCCGCCGTAGAGGATCACGAGGTCGTCGTTGGAGATGCCCTTCTCCGAGAGAAGCTTCTCGAAGCCCTCCTTGGAGACGAAGTCGCGGCGCACCCCGTCCTGCAGGTCCTTCCGCCAGTCGAACTTCACCGCGCCCCGGATGTGGCCGGCGTCGTAGGCGGTGGTGTCCTCGTCGACCTCGGCGAACACGACGCCGGGGGTGTCCAGGTTCTCCTCGGCCCACTGGGTGGTGACCAGGACGTCTTCACGGCTCATGGAACGGACTCTCTTTCTGGGGTTGAACTTTTCAGGACGCGCGGGCGGGGCTGAAGCGTTTGATGAGCAAGTACATTTCGCAGCCGAGGCAGAAGTCGAAGGCCGCGTTGAGGAAGGCCGCGAAGAGCGCGAACGCCGTCGCGACGATGCCGAGTGGAGTGATCCCCGCGGCGAAGCCGATCGTGCCGACCAGGGCGAACACGAACCCGACGGCCTGGGCGAACCGCAGCGGCGCCGCGTCCTCCCGCTCGGTCGTGGGACCGAGGCGCGGGGCGATCAAATAGCGGTACACCAGTGAATACGGCGCCGGCTTCAGGCCGACGAACGCGCCGATGGCGAAGACGACGGTCTGGATCGCCAGCAGCGGCCACCACTCGGTGACCAGCACGACCGCGAGCACGATCGTGGTCAGGATGGCGGCGAACCGCGGGCCTCGCGGGTCGACGGCCGGTCCGGCGGACATGGTGCCTCCAGCTGGAGCAAGGGGGCGTGCGAACGGCACGCGTCAGCGGCATCAGGGCTGGCGGGGACCGGATCGGGAAGTTCAGTGCCGGTCGGACTGAACGCGACACAGGCTGCTGCGGACGCGGCAGAGGTCGACTGCGCGCCGCTGCGTCAGGAAGAAGCTGGTCAGCCCGGTCACGGGTGCGAGGGTACCCAGCGCTCTCTCACGGTGGGAACCACGTTCATACCTTGGGACGATTCCCAGGATCCGGGAGAAATCCCGGTCAGGACGTCCGCGTTGTGAGATGCGGCCGCAGGGCGGCCAGCAGCTCGGGGCCCTTGGGGACGCCGCCGACGCGCAGGAGCTCCCGGCCGTCCGGGGTCAGCGCGATCGTGGTCGGCGTCCGCAGCACGGACAGCGACTGCGCGACCTCGGGCTGGTTCGTGACGTCGAGTTCGACGTGGTGCAGGCCGTCGGTCCGCTCGGCCAGCGGCGCGAGCACGGCCTTCGCGTGCCGGCAGGGCGCGCAGAAGGTGGTGGAGATCTGGACCAGCGTCACGGCGGACGCCGGGTCGAGCACGTCGGTGACGGGGGCGGGCAGCTCGCGAGCGGCCGGCTTGGCGTCCCGCACGCGGCCGTTGCGGGCCTTGAGCAGCCCGCCGACGGCTGCGGCGGCCACCAGCGTCGCCACGAGCACCCACAGCCCCGTCACCGCACGCTCCCTACTTGCTCAGGTCCGCGAACGACACGTTCGCCGCCTTGCCCTTGATCGTCACCGATCCGCTCTGCACCCGCACGCCGGTCGGGGTGACCGACAGCGGCAGGTCCTTCGTGCTGATCGAGGCGTTGAAGTTCGGCATCAGCGCCTTCTGCACCGCGGCCGGGACCACGGTGGTCTCCTGGTCGTTGCCGAACTGCAGCCGCTTGGGGAGGAAGTTGATCGTCCCCTTGGCGGCGTCCGCCTCGATCATCGCGAAACAGAAGATTTCCAGATCCTTGCCCGCGAACTGAAGGTGTCCCGAAATGCGGACACCGGTGCGCGACTCGTCCTGCTCGGCCTGGCCCTCGGTGGTCTTCGTCGTGGTCGGCGCCGGCTCGCTCTGCCCGGCGTCGCCGTTCTCGACGTACTCGGTGGTCGACGGCTCGATCCGCAGTTCCTTGATCTTGTCCAGCGGCGAGAGACGGGCCAGGTCGGCGGCCTTGATGGTGACCGAGCCGGTCAGCTGGCCGATGGTGATCGCCTTCGTGTTGCCGTTCGTGAGGTCTGACAGCGGCGCCTTGACGTCCTCGAGCTCGGCGTTCACCGCGACGTCCTGGAGCTTGTCCGCGACCGGGACGCCGGCGGCGGACACGCTGATGTGACTGTAGTCACCACCGAGCGCCTGCGTGAGGAACGGGAAGCCGTGGATCGTCACCGACGGGTCGTCGCTCAGCTGCAGCTGCGTGCGCGCCTTCTGCGAAATCATGTGCTCGGCGAACGCCGCGGCCCCGAAATCGGCGCCGACCAGCAGCAGGACCAGGACGATCAGTGCGATCACCCAGCGCCGGGCCCGGCGGCCGCGGCGTCGTGCGTCGGGCCTCGGTGCGGGTCGGTCGTCCCGGGTCACGGGCCTGCTCACCATCGCGTCCGTACTCCTGTTCGTCGGGGACACCGGGATTCCTCCAGGTGTGATCGATCCAGCAAGGGTTAGGTGCCCGGCCGTTCAGCCGCTATTCTCACTTAGCACCGACCAACGCCGCTGTGCGGCGACGACGCGAAGGCGGTGCGGCTGATGAGCCTGGACCTTCTGGTACTGACTGCGGAGGCCGACGCCACCTCGGTGCTTCCCGCGCTGGACCTGCTGCCGCACACCGTACGCGTCCGCGCTCCCGAGGTGACGGCCCTGCTCGACGCGGGCCACCGTGACGTGATCCTCCTCGACGCCCGCAGCGACTTGGCCTCGGCGAAGAGCCTCTGCCGCCTGCTCAAGGGCACCGGCGAGGAGGAGGCGGCCACCCCGATCATCGCGGTCGTCGGCGAGGGCGGGCTCGTCGCCGTCAGCGCCGAGTGGCGCACCGACGACATCCTGCTGCCCACCGCGGGCCCGGCCGAGGTCGACGCCCGGCTGCGCCTGGTGACGACCCGCGACGGCGGTTCCGCCCAGGTCGACGCCGAGCTGCGGGTCGGCGAGCTGGTGATCGACGAGGCGACCTACACCGCGCGCCTGCGCAAGCGCACCCTCGAGCTCACCTACAAGGAGTTCGAGCTGCTCAAGTACCTCGCGCAGCACGCCGGCCGGGTGTTCACCCGCGCCCAGCTGCTGCAGGAGGTCTGGGGCTACGACTTCTTCGGTGGCACGCGCACGGTCGACGTCCACGTGCGGCGGCTGCGCGCCAAGCTCGGCCCCGAGCACGAGCAGATGATCGGCACCGTGCGCAACGTCGGTTACAAGTTCGAGCGGCCGGCCAAGAGCGGCGGCCCGCGGCCGGGCGTCCCGGCCCAGGCCGAAGCGCCCGCCGAGACCCCCGAACTCGCTCACTGACGACGTCCCCACGTTCACCTGGACGCGGTGACAACCGTCGCGTTGCCTCGGCCGCGGGTACGGTCGCAGGGGTGACCGGAGAGTGGCGGCAGGAACTGGACGAAAAGCAGCTCGAGGACGTGCGCGGGCTGCTGCTGGCCGTGCGGGAGGCCGACGGGCGGCCCGAGGTCGCGCCGGAGGGCCCGCTGCCCGGCGAGTTCGACGGCGGTGAGCACCTCGTCGCCTGCGTCGAGGGCGAAGTCGTCGGCTACGCGCACCTCGACACCACCGGCGACTCCTTCGGCCACCAGGTCGCCGAGCTGTTCGTGCACCCCGCCCACCGCGACCGCGGTTACGGCGCGAAGCTGCTTCAGGCGCTCGACGAGCGAGCCGCGGTCGGCTTCCGCGTCTGGGCCCACGGCGATCACCCGGCCGCGCGGAAACTGGCGGTGAAGACCGGCCTGGAGCGCAAACGCGAGCTGCTGATCCTGCACGTCGACGTCGAAGGCGCGGACTGGCCGGAGCCGATCCTGCGCGACGGCGTCTCGCTGCGGACGTTCGTACCGGGCCAGGACGAGGACGCCGTGGTCCGGGTCAACGCCCGGGCCTTCGACTGGCACCCCGAGCAGGGCGCGCTGACCGCCGACGACGTCCGCGCCGACGAAGCCCGGCCCTGGTTCGACGCCGACGGCTTCTTCCTCGCCGAAGAAAACGGCGAGGTCATCGGCTTCCACTGGACGAAGGTGCACGAGCCGACGCCCGGCCGGTTCGGCGGCGAGCGCGTCGGCGAGGTGTACGTCGTCGGCGTCGACCCGGCCGCGCAGGGCGGCGGGCTCGGGCGGGCGCTCACCCTGGCGGGGCTGCGGTACCTCGCGGACCGGGGGCTGCGGCAGATCATCCTGTACGTCGAAGGCGACAACGCGCCGGCGTTGGCGGTCTACACCAAGCTCGGGTTCGCGCGGTACGAGACAGACGTCCAATACGGACGGTGACCGTTACCAACGGCGGGCCAACAATCCGTCACAGTGTGCGAACGCCCAGGTCACGGGCGGGACACGGCACTCTTTCGGGCTAGTAGCCCTGCTCACACCCGGCACCTTGTTCACTTTCCGTTCATCTGGAGAGGGGCGCCCGTCCACCGTGGCTGCCTAATGTCCGGATCCGGCGCGGCAGCACGCCGCGACGACCCGGTCAAGCTCCTGATGGAGGAAACAGCAGTGAAGATCATGCGGCCCCTGAGCGCGGTCGGCATCGTGGCGAGCGCCGCTCTCGTGCTCGCCGCCTGTGGCACCGACCCCGCGGCGTCCAACAGCAGCGGCTCGAGCTCCGCTGCTGCCCCCGCCGCGACGGAGACGGCCGACGTCCAGTGCGGTGGCAAGAGCCCGCTGTCCGCGGAAGGTTCGTCGGCGCAGAAGAACGCGATCGACATCTTCACGCAGCAGTACGGCAAGAAGTGCTCGGGCCAGCAGGTCAACTACAACCCGAGCGGCTCGGGCGCGGGCGTCAAGCAGTTCAACGCCAACCAGATCGACTTCGGCGGGTCGGACTCCCCGATCAAGGACGCCGACGCCGAGGCGGCCAAGAAGCGCTGCGCCAGCGACGCCTGGAACATCCCGCTGGTCGTCGGCCCGATCGCGGTCGCCTACAAGCTGTCCGGTGTGGACAAGCTGGTGCTGACCCCGTCGGTGACCGCCAAGATCTTCAGCGGCGCCATCACCAAGTGGAACGACCCGGCCATCAAGGCCGTCAAGGGCAACGAGAGCCTGAACCTGCCGGACAAGGCCATCCAGGTCGTCTCGCGCGCCGACGAGTCGGGCACCACCGACAACTTCCAGAAGTACCTGGGTGCCGCGGCGAAGGCCGACTGGACCAAGGGTGCCGGCAAGAAGTTCAACGGTGGCGTCGGCAACGGTGCGCAGGGCTCCAACGGTGTCGCGACCGCGGTGAAGGCCTCCGACGGCGGCATCACCTACGTCGAGGGCGCGTTCGCCAAGGACGGCCTGACCCCGGCCCTGATCGACAGCGGCTCCGGCGGCGTCGAGCTCAACGCGGCGAACGTGGCCAAGTCCCTCGACGCGGCGAAGTTCCTCAAGGACGGCTCCAATGACCTCGCGCTCGACCTCAACGGCATCTACGCCAGCAACACCCCGGGTGCGTACCCGCTGCTGCTGACGACCTACGAGATCGTCTGCTCGAAGTACGCGGACCCGAACGTCGCGAAGGCCGTCAAGGCGTTCCTGACGGTGGCGGCCACCGACGGTCAGCAGCCGCTGTCGTCGAAGGGCTACGTGCCGATCCCGCAGTCGCTGCAGACCAAGGTCCTGGCCGCGGTCAAGGCCATCTCCTGACCTGTTGCGACTGACATCCGAGTGATAGAGGCTGGTCAGAAGTAGCTGATGAGCGAGTCATCCTCGACGCGAACGCCCACCGGCGACCCCGGTGGGCGTTCGTCGTCCGTCACGACGCCCCCGGAGGTCCCGATTTCGGAGCAAGCAGCCCCGCCGGCGGACAAGCAGCCGCCCGCGGCCGAGAAACCGAAGAAGGTGCGGCCCGGTGACCGCATCTTCCAGAACCTGACCACCGGGGCCGGGATCTTCGTCGTCGCCCTGATCGGCCTGATCGGGCTCTTCCTGCTCATCCAGGCCATCCCGGCGCTGCAGGCCAACAAGGCCAGCTTCCTGACCAACCACGGCTGGTCGACCAACGACCCGGCGAACATGTCGTTCGGCATCCTCGACCTGCTCGAGGTGACCGTCGCGACGTCGCTCGTGGCGCTGATCATCGCGATGCCGGTCTCGCTGGGCATCGCGCTGTTCCTGACGCAGTACGCGCCGCCGCGGCTCGCCCGGCCGTTCGCCTACATCATCGACCTGCTCGCCGCGGTGCCGTCGATCATCTTCGGCCTGTGGGGCATCCTCGTGTTCGCCCCGGCGATCGAGCCGTTCTCACAGTGGGTCAACGACACGTTCTCGTGGTTCCCGCTGCTGGCGCCCGGCAACGTCGCGCCGAGCGTGCGCGGCACGATCTTCACCGCCGGCATCGTGCTGGCCGTGATGATCCTGCCGATCATCACCTCGCTCTCGCGCGAGGTGTTCGAGCGGACGCCGACCCCGCACATCGAGGGCGCGCTGGCGCTCGGCGCGACGCGCTGGGAGGTCATCCGCACGACGGTGCTGCCGTTCGGCAAGGCGGGCTACGTCGGCGCGTCCATGCTCGGCCTCGGCCGCGCGCTGGGCGAGACGATCGCGCTGGCCGTCATCCTGCTCATCCCGCAGGGCAAGAACTTCGACTGGAGCCTCTTCGACGGCGGCGCCACGTTCGCGTCGAAGATCGCGGCGAACTACAGCGAGTTCAACAACGAGGTCTCGGCCGGCGCTTACATCGCGGCCGGCCTGGTGCTGTTCGTGCTCACCTTCGTCGTGAACTTCGCCGCACGCTCCATCATCGGCGACAAGAAGGGGGACTGAGCATGTCCACCTCGACGCTCGAAGCACCCGCTTCGACCCCCGCTTTCCAGCAGGTCAGCCTGGCCCGCAAGGTCAAGAACGGACTGGCGACCACGCTGGTCTGGCTGTCGTTCCTGATCGCCGTCGTCCCGCTGGTGTGGGTGCTCTACACGGTGATCGTCGACGGCATCAAGCGGATCCCCTACAGCAACTGGTGGACCGAAGACTTCGGTGACGTCCTGTCCGACGAGGTCGGCGGTGGCGTGCTGCACGCCATCATCGGCACCCTGCTGCAGGGCCTGGTGTGCGCGATCATCGCCGTGCCGATCGGCATGCTGGTGGCGATCTACCTCGTCGAGTACGGCCGCAACGGCAAGCTCGCCAAGGCGACCACCTTCATGGTCGACATCCTCTCCGGTGTCCCGTCCATCGTGGCGGCGCTGTTCATCTACGCGCTGTGGATCACCACGTTCGGCCTGCCGCGCAGCGGTTTCGCGGTATCGCTGGCCCTGGTGCTGCTGATGATCCCGGTCGTCGTCCGGTCGTCTGAGGAGATGCTGCGGATCGTCCCGGACGACCTGCGTGAGGCCTCCTACGCGCTCGGCGTGCCGAAGTGGAAGACGATCATGAAGATCGTGCTGCCGACGGCACTGTCCGGCATCATCGGCGGCATCATGATGGCGCTGGCCCGCGTCATGGGTGAGACGGCGCCGCTGCTGGTCCTGGTCGGCTACTCGGCCTACACGAACTGGGACATCTTCAGCGGCGAGCAGGCCGCGCTGCCGCTGCTGATGAACAACGAGCGCGTCAGCAACCCGATGGACCCGGGCTCGGTCGGCTTCGACCGGATCTGGGGCGCGGCCCTGACCCTCGTGCTCATCATCGCGATCATCAACCTCCTCGCCACCGTGTTCGCGCGCCTCGTCGCCCCGAAGAAGAAGTGAGCTGTTCCTGATGGCCAAGCGAATCGACGTCAAGGACGTGGACATCTACTACGGCAAGTTCCACGCCGTGGACGGCGTCACCCTGTCGGTGCCGCCGCGCAACGTCACCGCGTTCATCGGCCCGTCGGGCTGTGGCAAGTCGACGGTGCTGCGCACGCTCAACCGCATGCACGAGGTGATCCCGGGTGCCCGCGTGGACGGCCAGGTGCTGCTCGACGGCGAGGACATCTACGCCTCGGCGGTCGACCCGGTCCAGGTGCGCCGCACGATCGGCATGGTCTTCCAGCGCCCCAACCCGTTCCCGACGATGTCCATCAAGGACAACGTCGTCGCGGGCTTGAAGCTGGGCGGCACCAAGGGCAAGAAGACCCTCGACGACATCGCCGAGCGCGCCCTGCGCGGCGCGAACCTGTGGAACGAGGTCAAGGACCGCCTGAACAAGCCGGGCGGCGGTCTGTCGGGCGGTCAGCAGCAGCGGCTCTGCATCGCCCGCGCGATCGCGGTCCAGCCGGACGTGCTGCTGATGGACGAGCCCTGCTCGGCCCTGGACCCGATCTCCACGCTGGCGATCGAGGACCTGATCGGCGAGCTGAAGAAGGACTACACGATCGTCATCGTGACGCACAACATGCAGCAGGCGGCCCGGGTTTCCGACCAGACGGCGTTCTTCAACCTCGCCGGGGTCGGCCAGCCGGGCCGGCTGGTGGAGCTGAACGACACGGAGAAGATCTTCTCCAACCCGGACGAAAAGGCCACGGAAGACTACATTTCCGGCCGGTTCGGCTGAGTCCACAAGGGAATTGAAAACGCCCCCGGTCGCGACCGGGGGCGTTTTCGCTTGGCGTGGCTCAGATGTCGTCGTCGGTGCCGTAGCCCGGCATCTTGCCGGTGACCACGAAGATCATCCGCTTCGCGACCGACACCGCGTGGTCGGCGTAGCGCTCGTAGAACCGGCCCAGCAGCGTCACGTCGACGGCGGAGGCGACGCCGTACGGCCATTCGCGGTCCATGATGACGGTGAACAGGTGGCGGTGGATGTCGTCCACCTGGTCGTCCTCGGACTCGATGGTCTTCGCCGCTTCGACGTCCTTGGAGTGGATGACCTGCTCGACCTGGCGGGCCAACTTGACCGCGACCTCGCCCATCTCGGCGAAGTACGGGCGGACGGAGTCCGGCAGCACCGGCTCCGGGTGGCGGCGCCGCGCGGCCTTGGCCACGTGCAGCGCCAGGTCGCCCATGCGCTCCAGGCTCTCCGCGGCGTGGATCGCCGCGAGCACCGTGCGCAGATCGGTCGCCACGGGCGCCTGGAGGGCCAGCAGGGCGTACGCCTGCTCCTCGCACTGGGCGCGGGCGTCGTCGACCTTCGAGTCGTCGCTGATCACCTGCTCGGCGAGACTGAGGTCGGCCTCCAGGAGGGCGCGCGTGGCGCGCTCCATGGCGTCGGCGACCTGGACGGACATCGCGGCCAGGTGGTCGGCGAGCTGTTCGAGTTCGACATGGTAAGCCTCACGCATGGGCCAACCCTACGGCCAAGGGTGGCCGAATACCGCATCGCCGGGTGAACCGCACGTGAACCCGGTCTAACGATCCTCGCGGATCAGCCGTTTCCGCTGCTCCTGCGGGTGGTGGTCGACTTGGAGCTGCCGCTGCTCTTCGACTTCGAGGTGCTGGTCGGCGGCGCCTGCTCGCTCGCCGGGACCGGCGCGTTCGGGTCGGGCAGCGGGGTGTTGTTGCGCAGCGCGTCGAAGAGCGCCTTGGTCTTGCTGACGACGAGGACCTCGTTGCCGCGGTTGTTGGCCATGCCGACCGTCGGGACGGTGAGGAAGGTGATCTTCGACGGATCCAGGCCCTTCATCGACTGCGCCAGCGTCATCATCTGCTTGACGCCGAGGTTGTCGCCGAAGGTCGCCTTCGCGAAGGCGTTGATGAAGTCGCTGAGCTTCCCGGGATCGAGCACGACGTCCGAGGACATGACCTTCTTCAGCAGCGCGCCGATGAACTCCTGCTGCCGCTCGATCCGGCCGTAGTCGGACGTCGGGTCGCCCTTGACGTGCCGCGCGCGGACGAAGTTCAGCGCCTGGTCGCCGGAGATCGTGACGTCGCCGGTCTGCAGCAGCACCTTGCCGAGGATGCTGTCGTCGATCGGGATCTCGTTGTGGATGGTGACGCCGTGCACCGCGTCGACCATCTCCTTGAAGCCGTTGAAGTCGATGCCGACGAAGTGGTTGATCCGCAGCCCGGTGATCTGCTGGACCACCTTGGTGACGCAGGCCGGCCCGCCGACGGCGTAGGCGGTGTTGAGCTTGGCGAACTTCGCGCCCTTGTAGACCTCGTCGGTGGTCTTGTTCTGCGCCGGGTCCCACTTCTGGCAGTCCGGCCGGTTGATCTCGAGATCGCGCGGGAACGACGTGACGACGACCCGCTTCCGGTCGGCCGGGATGTGCGCGACCATCACGGTGTCGCTTCGCGCGCCGGGCGTGCTGTCGGCGGTGCCGACGCCTTCCTCGGCGGAGGCGCCATCGCGGGTGTCGGAGCCGACCATCAGGAAGTTCTCGTCGTTGGCCTGCGCCTCGGCGTCCTGGATGTCGGACGAGTTCTCGTCGAGCGCGGAGACCTGGGTGAACTTGGCGTCGAAGTAGGTCTGAGCGCCCCAGGCACCCCCGATCCCGAGGAAGACCAGCCCGGCCACAACGGCGGCGGCGATCCGCCCGGCGAGAGCCGACCGCCGCTTCTTTTCCTGCTGCCGGCTGAGTTCGGCCGCTGCTTCGGCTTCGGCGGCGTCGGCTGCTTCGGAGGAGGTAGTGGTGACAACGCGCTGGAGGGCGGTGCGGGTGCTCTCGAGGATGGACGCGGGCGAGAGCCGCTCACGGCGTTCGCGCCGCTTCGCTTCCTCGGCTTCCATCTCATCGTGAGCCGCGGAGAACCGGGCGAGGGTGTGATCGATCTTCCGCCGGTACTGGGTGGCCTCGTCGATCGCTTCCATTTCATCGGTCATGGTCAGCGGATCGAGAGCAGCCCGCGGCGGCACAGAGCCTTCGGCGGCAGGATGCTGAGCTGCAGCTCCGTCGGCCGCTCGGCGAGCTGCTGGGCCGTCGGCTGCGGCGCCCTCGTTGCCGCGTGAAGCCGCGGCTGCGCCGGCCGAAGCTGCGGCGAGGCGGCCGCCGGGACCACCGCCGGCGCCTCGGCGTGGCGCCGGGCTGTCCGGCGTGGCGCGCGGGGTCGCGGCGTCGGCCGGGCGGCGGGGTACCGCGTTCTCCCCGGTGCGGCGGGGTGCCGGGCCGTCCGCGGCGGGGCGCGGAGCTGCGGCCCCGTTGGCGGCTCGGCGAGGTGCCTGGCCGTCGGCGGCGGAGCGCTGGGGAGCGGCCCCTTCGGCAGCCCCGTTGGCCGCGCGGCGAGGTGCGGGGCTGTCTGGCGTGGCGCGCGGGGATGCGGCGTCGGCCGGGCGGCGGCCTGCGGCTTCTCCGGTGCGGCGAGGCGCCGGGCCGTCCGCGGCCGGCCGCGGCGCACCTGCGTCGACCGGACCGGCCGGGCGGCGGCCCGCGGCCCCATCAGCCCGGCGGGGCGACGGGCTGTCCGGCGTCGGCCGCTGGGGCGCACCTGCGTCCGGGCGCGGCGCGCGGCGAGGTGCGGCCCCGTCCTCGGCCCCCGGGCGGCGAGGACGCCGGGGCGGCTGCTGCGCCGCCGACGTCTGCTGCGGGCCCGGGTTGGCCGCCGGCGGGCGTCGCTGGAGCGGGGCCTCGGGCAGCGGGGCGGCCGCCGTCGTGCGGCGGGGCTGGCGGGGGCGCGGGGTGCGCGGTTGACGTGTGGCGTCCGTGGGTACTGGGTCTTCAGCGGGTCCCTGGGCGGACCTCGGCGCGCGCGGCTGCGACGACCGCGGCGGGGCCGGTGGTTCGGCGGCGCGGACCCGGCGTCCCGGCTGGTCGGAGCGGTCCTGCTGCTCGCGGGGCGGCACCGGGCGAGCGCCGGTGGTCTTGGCGACGACGTCGGAGACGCTGATCCCGCCCTGGTCCTCCATCGACCGGCGCCGTCCGGGCCGGGGCCGCGCGGGACCGTCGAGGCGGCGACCGGTTCCCGGGCTGTCGAGCTCGTCCGGCACTCGGTCTCCTTTCGCGCGATCGAAGGGTGGCTTCGACTTGGCCGTCTTCCCCCGCAGGAGGTGATCGTTCCCCCGGAGGTTTTCGTTATCGTACGGATACCCCCCGTTCGTGACGACACCCCATCGGAATTTTCTTCACCTTGAGTCGACGAACGGCCGGTGGGCGTCGACAAACGGGTGATACCCCTTGTCGACAGACGGAGTAATGCACCCTTTGCGTTACTCAGAGTGGGTTATTAACTGTGTCGTTTGCGCGTCGTGATAGACGACTTTGTTGCGGCCCGCGCGTTTCGCGGCATAAAGCAGGCCGTCCGCGCGGCGCAGCTGGTGCTCCGGCGACGACGGCGTGCCGGGCTCGTGCGCCAGGCCGGCGCTGATGGTCACCCGCAGGCCCGGCTGGAGTTCTGACCAGGGATGACGAGCGACGCGCAGCCGGGCGCCGTCGACGACACCGAGGGCCCGCCCGGCGTCGACGCCTGGCAACCACAGGACGAACTCCTCGCCGCCGTAGCGGGCGCAGAAGCCGTCTGGCGGCAGGTTCTCCTGGAGGAGATCGGCGACTCGGCGGAGGACGCGATCGCCGACGAGGTGACCGTACGTGTCGTTGATGCTCTTGAAGTGGTCCAGATCGATCAGCGCCAGCGACAGCGGTGGACGGTCGGTGAGCGGTCCGTACAGTCGCTCGTCGAGGTAACGGCGGTTGTAACTCGACGTCAGCGCGTCGCGGAGGCTGCCGTCGCGGGCGATGTCCAGTGCGGACCGCAGGTGCTGGTAGGCACGCCGCCAGTCGCCCTGGGTGGCGAAGAGACCGGCGACGGCCTCGTGCAGGCGGAGCAGGTCCGGCGGCTGCGGGCCGGCCGTCCGGCCCAGCGCGCCTTCGCCCTCGGCGACCATCCCGACCTCCACCACCCCTTGGTTGTCGTCGAGGGGACGGCCGCGCTTGAGGTACCGATGCCGAAGAAGATGAATTTCGCTCAAACGGGACTGCGGCAGTGACTCTCCGAAGTGCTCGACTCAGAGCCCGGAGAACGGCTCGATGCCCTTGAGCTGCGAATACTGGTCTTGGGCCCAGTAACTCACATTAGCCGTCACATCGTTCAGTAACTCCGTGTAGTCAGTCCAGGTGACCCAGCGCCAGTCGCCGACCTCTTCCGGATTCGGCGCCGGCTCGGCGTCGGCCCACGCGGCGAACACCGGGCAGAACTCGTTCTCGACGATCCCCTGGAACGGCGGCGTCCGGTAGCGGTAGCTCGGCAGCACGCAGTGCAGCTCCGACAGCGACGGCAGGCCGAGCTCGTAGTCCGCGCGGCGCCGGACGGCGTCCTCGAGCGCTTCGCCGGGCGCGGGGTGGCCGCAGACGCTGTTGGTCCAGACCCCCGGCCACACCTTCTTGTGGAGGGCGCGCTGGGTGATCAGCAGGGCGTTGTCGCTGCGCCGCAGGACGTAGCACGAGAAGGCCAGGTGCAACCGGGTGTGCTCGTGGTGGCTGGCCAGCTTCGGGCCGGTCTCGCCGGTGGGCACGCCGTCCTCGGTGACGAAGACGACCTGCTCGGTCTCGGGTTCGGTCGCGGTATCCACGTGCCCCAGTGAACACGACGGCCCGCCGTGCGCCGTACCGCGAGGCGGGTGGGTTACCCGCGGTCCGCCCGGCGGGGTGACGCGTCGTCACCGCGCGTTGAGGTGCTCCACGAGCAGCGAGGTGACGGCTTCCGGAGCTTCCTCGGGCACCCAGTGCGAGACGTCTTCGAGCATCTCGAACCGGTAGGGCCCGGTGACCCGGTTGGCGGTGTCGAGCGCGGCGGTGGAGCCGAAGGAGACGTCCTCGGTGCTCCAGATGTACAGCGTCGGCACGGTGATCACGCCGATCTTCCCGCCCGGCCGCCCGGCCCGGTACCAGTTGAGGGCGGCGGTGAGCGCGCCCGGTTCGGACAGCCGCTGCACGTAGTCGTCGACCTTCGAGGGCGACACCCGCCGATCGAACATTTCCCGCAGCGCGCGGGCGTCGTTCTCCAGCATCCGCCGCTCGGTGACGCGGGTCTGCCGCCACTCGGTCATGTAGCGCGTCCGCAGGTGCTGGTCCTCATCGGTCTTCATGGCCTCGGCGAGCGCGCCGGGGTGAGGCGTCGAGACGACGGCGAGGCTGCGCAGACGTTCGGGGTGCATGTCGGCGGTCCACCAGGCGACGGCGCCACCCCAGTCGTGCCCGACGAGGTCGAACCTCGGCCACCCCAGCACGTCCGCGATCGCGACGACGTCCCCGACGAGGTGATCGATGGAGTAGTCGCCGGCCTGCTCGGGCCGCACATCCGGCGAGTACCCCCGCTGATCCGGCGCGACGGCCCGGAACCCGAGCACCCCGAGGGTGGCAACCTGGTGCTCCCATTCGATCGCGGCTTCGGGGAAGCCGTGCAGCAACAGCACGGGCCGCCCATCTTCGGGCCCGGCGGCGATGGCGTCGAAGGAACCGGCCTCGGTGGGGATGCTGATGTGGTCGATCACGACCTGAATCTATCGCTTGCTGCCGCTTCCCCGTCGGAGTACGAGGGGTCGACGGTCGCTTTCACCTCGATGTCGGGCCGGTCGGCGAGGGGGCTCAGATCGATGTCACCGCTGCCGTGCAGGTGCAGTTCCCGGAGAGAGCTCAGACGGGACACGAGCCGAAGGTCCGGGACGGGAGTGTTCGCGAGCTCCAGCACCCGGAGGCCAGTGAGGGAAGGCAGCAAGCTCAGGTCCACCTCGGGGCAATCGAAGAAGCTGAGCTCGGTCAGGCTACCGGCCCAGCGAACCAGGGCGCGGACATCCCGGAGGCTGGGGCAACCTTCGAAGCAGAGCTGGTTCGGCTGGTCCAGAAAGGACAAACACCGCAGATCCGTGAGGTGCGGGAGCTCACGCAGCGTCAGCGCGGACAAGTGCCGCAAGGGGGTCAATTCGGCGATCAAGCCGATGTCTTCGATGTGGCTCAGCGTGAGTGCCTTCAGGAGCGGCAGTTCGGCCAGTCGCGCCCACCCGTGGGTCGGCGTCGTGGCGACGATCTCGCGAAGGGTGGGTATCCCTGCCAGCGGTGCGATATCCGTCGCGGCATCGGCCCGGCCCCCTTCCAGCATGATGCTTTTCAGCGAGGTGTCTGCCAACGGCGCAAGGCAGAACTCGTCCGGGCCGGTGACGTCACAGAAGAGGCGCCTCAGATGCCGCAGGTGCTTCAGGCCGGCAAGGGCCGTCGGTTCGTCCAACCACAGGAAATCGATCGGAAGATCGGCCAGCACGCGTTCGGCGAACTCGATCGGGTCGAACCGGGCCCAAGCCCAGACCAGCTTGTCCACCACGGCCTTTTCCTGGGCATTGCGGTAACGGGTCAGGAGTTCGAACGCCCCCGGCCCGCCGATCAACGCGATCGTGTGGACGGTCGCCGCCGTTGCTTCGGGAGTCTCGGGGTCAGCGGTGGCCAAGAGGTCGAGGACGAACTCGCCGGCTTTTGCCAGCGCCGCCGCCTTCTCGTCGCTCGAAGGCGGGATCAGGGTGCTGGCCCGGTCTTCGATCTCGTTGCGCAGCCGCTCGCTCAACACCGGCGACGTGTCCAGACACGCCAGCGCCACCAGGTCGAGCTTCAGCCGCCCCTGTTCGTCCGTGTCCCACTGGAGGATTCCGTCCAGCAGGCGCTCGCGCTGCGCGGGATGGGCGTGGCCCGCCGCCAGGACCACCACTTCACGCCACTCGTCGCGGTGGGCGTTTGCGGTCAGGATGCCGATGTCGTCCTCTTCGATCGCCTCCTGGGCGGCCAGGTACTCCTGGAACGTCCGGTGCACGAAGTCGATCCGGCCCGGGACCGGTTCGCGCAGCACGCCACCGCGATCCAGCAGGTGCCGGAAGACCGTCCGCGGTGTCACGTCGATCTGGCCCATCGAACGCAGCTTCGCCGTGATGCGGGCTTCGGCGTCGGCGGCCGGGACGTCCGTGTGGCCGTTGCGGACCAGCCAGTACGCCAGGCTCCGCAGCAGCACCAGCTTCTCGGTCAGCGACAGGCGGACGGGAGCCTCGATCCCGCGCTCGATGTCGCGGCTGTCGAGCAGCATGCGCAACGCGACTTCGTACAGCTCCATCCGGTTCTCCGGAAGACGTCCGTTGCCCTGGTGGTGCAGTGCACACAACAACGCGCACAGCAGCGGGTTCTCGGCGAGCCGCCGCAGCGCGCTGCGGGCGCCGATGGCCGCGATCAGGGCGTCGCGTTCCTGGTCGAGCGGCTCGTCCGGCAGCGTGTGGTGCCAGCGCGTGACGAACGTCCGGACGTCACGTGGGGTCATCGGCTGGAGCCGGACCTCGGTGAACCCCTCGTCGCGCAGCCAGCCGGCGGTCACCGCGGTCGGGCGCGTGGTGATGACGAACCGGGCGTGCGGGAACGCGCCGACGAGCTCGCGCAGCCATTCACGCACCTCGCGGCGGCGCACGTCCGGGACCTCGTCGAGGCCGTCGACGAGCACGACGGCCCGGCCCTGGCGCAGGTGCCGCTGCACCCAGCCGGGCGGCATCTCGTCGGCGATGTGCCTGCCGACCTCGTCGAGGAAGCGTTCCGGGGTCGGCAGCGGCGAGTGGCTGAACCGGCGCAGCCGCACCAGGAACGGCTCGAGGTCGTCCCAACCGTCGACGTTCTGCAGCTGCCGGCTCGCGCACTGGACGGCCAGCCACTGCAACAGGGTGGTCTTGCCGGAACCGGCTTCACCGCGCAGGAGGACCCGCGACGTCCGCGGCAGCACGTGCTCGATCCGATCGCCGGCGACGTCGTCCTCGGACGTGACGCTCAGGCTCAGGTAGGCGACCGACAGCGGGTACAGCCGGGTCGCCTCGGCCAGGCCCGCGCCGAACAGCGCCATCCGGTCGAGCGCCGTCACGACCTGGCGGCGGAAGTCCGCGGCGAAGTCGTCCGGGTGACGGCGCTCCGGCAGCGTCGCCAGCACCTTCCGGACCGTCTCGAGAATCTCCGTCTCGCGCTGCAGGATTTCGACGAGCGCGCCCGGCTGGAAGCGCGGCAGGGTGCTCGTCACCTGCACCAGGTACGCGCAGCTTTCCCGCAGCACCCGCTGGTACAGCTCGGTCGCGTCGGCCGAGAGGAGCCGGGTGACGCCGGGGACGGTCCGGAGCAGGTAGCGGTAGAGGTACGCGGCGTCGAGGTCGGCGTCGAACAGGTCTTCGTCGGTCAGCGCGGCGCGCTCGAACGTCTCGCGCACCGCATCGACTGCGGCCGCCCGCTCGTTCTCCGGCAGCGAGCGGAACTCGACGTCGAGGAACGGCAGGAGCCGATCCGCGACCCGGGACTCGAGGTTGGTGAACAACAGCCGGAGCTTGCGGCGGTCGTTGAGGCCGGTCACCTGCTTCTCGAGCAGGTCGAACACCTTGGCCGTGGCGTCCGCGGCGATCGGGCGATCTCCGAGCCAGATCTTGGCGGCAGCCTTCACCACCGCCGTGGTCAACGCGATCGCCGAGGCTTCGAGGCTCACCGAGCCCAGCCTAGCCGAGCACCTCCGCGACTGTGGCGACCGTCACCAAGGGCGCGTACAGCCGCAGGATGTCGAGCGCCTTCGCGTGGCTCTCGTCGTCCACGCCCGCGCACGCGTCGGACACCACGGTGACCGCGACACCCGCGTCCGCCGCCGCCAGTGCGGTCGACAAAACGCAGCAGTCCGTCGAGACGCCGGCCAGCACCAAGCCCGCGCCGCCGACCCGGGTGGCCATGCGGGCGTTCCACTTGCCGAACGTGGTCGCGTCCACTGTGGACTTCGGCTCGAACGCGTCGATCACCTGGTACAGCGGCGAGTCCGGCGGCTGCAAGGCGAACGGCCACTGCTCGTAGTACCGGCGCCACGCTCCTTCCGGGCGCGAGGGCGCGACGAACCGGGTGAACACGACGTCGTCACCGAAAGCCGTCACCAAGCGGTGGATTCGTGGGACCACCTCGGCGAAGCGGGGAGTGAACCACGGGCTCGCACTGTCGGCGAACACGTTCTGCAGGTCGATGACCGCCAGAATTCTCCTCACACTGCCTCCTGTTCGCGGACCCGCCGCCGCGTCAGCAACGTCACCAGGAACCCCAGGGCCAGCGCCAGCAGCACGCCGAGGTTCGCGAAGGCCCACGCGCCTTCGCGGCCGCCCAGGCCCAGCGGTTCCAGCAGGTAGCCCTGCCACTTCAGCCACTCCGCGGACGTGTTCGTGACCAGGCCCCAGCCGAGCGCCGTGGCCACCAGGACCAGGGCGATCGGCCCGACACGGGCGTCACCGTACCGGCCGGCCGGGTCGAAGAGGTCCGGCTCGGCGTAGTCGCGGCGCCGCAGGAGGACGTCCGCGAGCATCACGCCGCACCAGGCCGCGACCGGGACCCCCAGCGTCACCAGGAAACCCTGGAACTGACCGAGGAACTCGCCGCCGAAGAAGACGATGTAGATCGTGCCGAGGATCATGATCACACCGTCGACCAGCGCCGCGGCCGGGCGCGGGATGCGCAGGCCCGCCGAGAGCAGCGCCAGCCCCGACGAATAGATGTCCAGCACCGCGCCGCCGACCAGGCCGAGTACCGCGACGATCGCGAACGGCACCAGGAACCACAGCGGCAGCAACGTCGTCAGCGCGCCGATCGGGTCCGCCGCGATCGCCTTGTTCAGGTCCGGCGACGAGCCGGCCAGCAGCAGCCCGAACACCAGCAGCACCACCGGCGCCACCGACGCGCCGAACGTCGTCCAGCCGACCACGCCCCGGCTCGACGACGACCGCGGCAGGTAGCGCGAGTAGTCCGCGGCCGCGTTGACCCAGCCGAGGCCGAAGCCGGTCATCAGGAACACCAGCGCCCCGACCCACTGCTGCGCCGAGCCGGACGGCAGCGCGCTGACGGCGGCCCAGTGCACGTCGCCGGCCACGAGGACCACGTAGACCACCGTGAGCACGCCGGTGATCCAGGTGATCCACGTCTGCAGCTTCATGATCGCGTCGAAGCCGAGCACGCCCGCCGCGACGGTCAGCGCCGCCACCACGACGAGCGCGACGACCTTCGTCGGTGTCCCGCCGCCCCAGCCGAGGCGCTCGAACACCGTCGCCGTGGCCAGTGTCGCCAGCGCGGCGAGCACGGTCTCCCAGCCGACCGTCAGCAGCCACGAGATGGCTGACGGCAGCCGGTTGCCGCGCACGCCGAACGCCGCCCGCGAGAGCAGCATCGTCGGCGCCGACCCGCGTTTGCCCGCGATGGCGATGAACCCGCACAGCAGGAACGAGAACAGGATGCCGACCACGCCGGCGACCAGCGCCTGCCCGAACGAGATGCCGAAGCCGAGGGTGAACGAGCCGTAGCTCAGCCCCAGCACCGACACGTTCGCGCCGAACCACGGCCAGAACAGCTGCCGCGGGCGCCCCCGCCGCTCGGCGTCGTCGATCACGTCGAGGCCGTTGGTCTCCACCTCGAGCCTGCGGGTACCGGTCATCGCATGGCCTCCACCAGCTGGTCGATCTCTTCCCGGCCCGGCGCCGTCGCCGGGCCGCGCCGGGTCACCGAAAGCGCGGCCGCCGCGTTGGCGCGCACGGCGGCGTCGAGGACGGTACTGCCGCGCAACAGCTCCGCGGCCAGCACGCCGCAGTGCGTGTCGCCGGCGCCGGTCGTGTCCACGACGTCGACCGGGTACCCGGGGACGTCGGTGATCCGGCCGTTTTCGTGGACACGACAGCCTTTCGCGCCCTCGCGGACGACGGCGACGGGCGGCAGCTCGCCCAGCACCTCGGCTTCGCGGGCGGTGCAGCTCAGGATGTCTACGGTGGACAAAAGGTCATGGATGTCTCCAGGGTCGATGTCGGTGATGAGCGGGCCGGGGTCGAACAGGATCTTCGAGCCGGGCAGCCGGGGCAGCCACTCGATGAGGGCGCCGCGATTGATCTCGTGCAACCAACTGTATCCGCTCACGTACACGACGTCGTCATTCTTTGGGGTGACGCGGGCGAGGAGTTCGGCGCTCAGCCGCCCTTCGGCGCCGGTGCCGGTCGCGAAGGTGCGTTCGCCGGTCGCGTCCACCAACACGACGACGACTCCGGTGTCCATTTCGGACACCGGATCGTGGGCCAGGGCAATACCTTCTGCCACAAGTGCGCTGCGGACGAGATCGCCGAATCCGCCGATTCCATGGCTGCCAGCGTAAAGCACTCGCGCGCCGGAGCGTGCCGCGGCGGACATGACGTTGAAACCGCCACCGGGCAACAGGTTCGTCGACGACGCGAGGACGTCGCCGCCGACCGGGGGCAGGGCCGGCACCGCCATGACGAGGTCGACGACGACCTGCCCGGTGTGCACCAGCCGCCCGGTCATCGGCGGCGCAGCTTCAGGAGTTCGTCGACGAGCGGCCCGAATTCGAGCCGGTTGACGGCGAGCACGGTTTCGACGACGTCGGGGCGGAAGGCGCCGACACCGTGCGCGGCGCCGAGCATCGCCCCGCAGATCGCGGCGACGGTGTCGGTGTCGCCGCCGAGCCCGGCGGCCAGCCGCAACGCCGACGGCGGGTCGTCGCCCATCGCTTCGGCCAGCGCGAACGCGGCCACGACGGACTCCTGCGACGCGACCGACGTGCCGATCACCTGCGCGACCGCGTCGGCGACGGCGGCCGGCGCCATGCCCCGCACCCAGTCGCGCGCCCAGCGGATCCGGGCGGCGATCTCCCCGCCGGGCGCCCAGTGCCCGCGTTCCCCGCCGACGACGGCGGCGCGCTCACCGGCGTCGAGCGCTTCGGCCAGGCTCGCGCCGTCGACCCCGGCGGAGACGGTGGCCGCGACCGCCGCGGCCGACGCGATGCCCAAACTGGTGTTGTGCGTGACCCGCGCGGTCGCGACGACGGCGTCGACCAGGCGGTGCAGGTTTTCCGACGGCGTGGCGATGCCGACCGGCGCGACCCGCATGGCGGCGCCGTTGGTGGTGCCGGTGCGGCCGGCTTCGTCGGCCGGGACGCCGTCCTGGAGCCGGGCCAGCGCGCGTTTGGTGGACGGCCCGAGCAGGTCCGCGGAGCCGCGGCGGACCATGTCGGCCTCCCAGATCAGCAGGGCGTCGGCGAAGACGTGCGGCTCGACGACGCCGCGGCCGTCGATGAGCAGCCGGGCCAGCAGGACGGCCTGTTCGGTGTCGTCGGTGACCGAGCCCGCGGGCATCGACGGCGCGACCGGCTGTTCGGCGACGGCGGTGAGCAGGCCGGTGACCGGTCCGTAGGTGGCGGCGATGGCGGCGCGGGACATCGACTGCGTCGGCATGCCGAGCGCGTCGCCGACGGCCAGCCCGGTGAACGCGCCGAGCGCCCGGTCCCGCGCGGTCACCGGTGTCCGAAGGTGAGGTGGAACTGGAACCGGTCCGGGTCCAGCAGGCTGACGACCCGTTCGACGAGCCGGCCTTCGATGTCGACCGACGTCCGTTCGGCGCGGAGGAAGAGTTCGCCGATGCTGCGGCCGAGCAGTTCGGCGGCGCAGGCGTCGAGGCGTTCCGTGCTGATCCACTGGTCCCCGCCGACGGAGATCCGTCCGGCGGCTTCGAGGGTTTTGGTCAGGGAGCCGTCCCGCAGACCGGTTTCGGGGAGACCGGCCAGCGGCCCGACGGCGGGCACGGTGGCGGTTTCGAAGGAGATCCCGCGGTCGTGCTCCCGCCGCAGCCGCCGCACGGCGACGTAGGCCGGTTCGCCGAATTCTTCTTCGAGGACCCGGTCTTCGACGGTCTCGATGCCGAGCAGTTCGGTGGTGACCGGCGCGCCGGCGTCGGCGAGGGCCTGCGCCCAGCCGATCCGCTGGTCGAGCTGGACGCCGTCGAAGGTGACGAAGGAGCCGACACCGGCCTGGGTGGAGATGAGCTCCAGCTGCTGGAGCTCGGACAGGGCGCTGCGGACGGTGCCGCGGCTGACCTGGTACTGCAGGGCGAGCTGGTTCTCGCCGGGGAGGCGTTCGCCGTGGGCGAGGCGCCCGGAGCGGATCAGGTCGGTGAGGTCGCCGACCAGCTGCTGCCGCTTGCTGTACATGTCCACACCTGTACACCCGGCGTTGTCGCAGGTCAAGCGGCCACGAGGGGCTTCGCGTCGGCGGCGATCATCTTGCCCGCCTTCTCGGCCACCTTGCCGGAGACCACCATGATCACCGCGAAGGCGCCCGCGAAGATGGCGGTGCTCAGCCAGACCATGGTCGAGATCGGCAGCGTGAAGGCACCGACGATGCGAACCGCGCTTTCCAGCGCGAAGCCGATGCCCCAGATCACGCTGCAGCGCCGCAGGATGGCGTCGAAGGTCTCGGTGCCGCTGAGCCGTTCCCACGCGGCTTCGTTCTCCGCCTTGCCGCGGGTGAGGAAGGGCCGCATCGTCTTGGTCATGATCGGGGCCGCGGTGAAGGCGGAGGCGAGGATGACCAGGCCGGTGATCCCGCTGCCGAGCGAGTCCTTGGCGATCATCATCCTGGCGTCGCCGGAGACGAAGGTGAGCAGCATGCCCACGACGTTCGTGACCAGGACGACGAGGGCGAGGCCGTTGAGCGTGCGGTCCTTGGCGAACTGGTAGAGCGTCCTGGCCAGCGGGAAGACGCCGGAGACGGCGAGGGCGGTGAAGTCGCTCGCGCCGAGCGAGTGGAGTGCGTAGTAGACGCCGATGGGCACGGCGACCTCGATCGCGAGGGTCTTGACCAGGGAGCTTGCGGGCTGGTTCGTCGTCATGGGAAGAGCTTGTCGCGGCGGGGGCTTCGGGAAGGATGCCGTCCGCCACGACTTCGGGCTGACAGATGTCACGGTCGGCCGGCTCACCCGATCGGGCGGTCGACCTCACATTCCGCGCGGCTGCGTCGTCTACCGGGCATGACGATCTTCCTGCGCGGCACGATCGCGCTGCAGACGCTGGCGCTCTTCCTGGCGCCGATCACCGCCGGCCTGCTGCTGACCACCCCGAACGGGCACGTCCTGCACAGCGCCTCGGCCTACGCGGTGTGGACTGTCGCCGTGGTGCAGGTGGTCGCCGCGGTCCTGGTGTGGCGGCCTGGTGGGGGTTCGCCGGGGATGATCCTCTACGCGGCCGTGTTCCTGGCGCTCGTGACCGCGCAGGTGTTCCTCGGGATCGCGCACGTCAAGGCCGTGCACGTGCCGCTGGGGGTGTTGCTGTTCGGCCTGAGCCTGGTGCAGCTCAGCCGCCCGAGTGCATGTCTTCGGCTTCGGGGACGCAGTCGTCGTCCGGATCGTCGAGCCAGCCATGCGGCAGCGTGACCTTGCCCGGGGAGCCTTGCCGGCCGCGCGGGCCGGTGGCCGCGTCCGGGAACGGTGCCGAGTGGTCGAGCTGGGCGATCAGGTCGTCCAGCTGGTCCATCGACGACAGCATCGCGAAGCCGCGGCGGAGTTCGGAGCCGACCGGGAAGCCCATCAGGTACCAGGCCATGTGCTTGCGGATGTCGCGCATCGCCTTGTCGTGGCCGTCGTGCTCGACCAGCAGCTCCGTGTGGCGGCGGAGCACGGCCGCCACCTCGCCCAGGTTCGGCGGGGTCGGCAGTGCACGGCCTTGGAAAGCCGCTTCGAGCTCGCCGAACAGCCACGGGCGGCCGAGGCAGCCGCGGCCGACGACGACGCCGTCGCAGCCCGTCTCCTCGACCATGCGCAGGGCGTCGGCGGCGGAGAAGATGTCGCCGTTGCCGAGCACCGGGATGCTGGTCACGGCCTCCTTCAGCGCGGCGATCTTCGTCCAGTCGGCCTGGCCGGAGTAGCGCTGGGCGGCGGTCCTCGCGTGCAAGCTGACGGCGGCGGCGCCCTCGGCCTCGGCGATGCGGCCGGCGTCGAGGAAGGTGTGGTGGTCGTCGTCGATGCCGATGCGGAACTTCACCGTGAACGGCGTGTCGCCGGCCGCCTTCACAGACTCGCGCACGATGGCTTCGAACAGCTTCCGCTTGAACGGCAGCGCGGCCCCGCCGCCCTTGCGCGTCACCTTCGCGACCGGGCAGCCGAAGTTGGAGTCGACGTGGTCGGCGAGCCCCTCGCCGACGATGATCCGGACGGCCTCGGCCATGGTCTTCGGGTCCACCCCGTAAAGCTGCATGGACCTGGGCTTCTCGTCCGCCCCGAAGGTCATCATGTGCATCGTCCCGGGGTGCCGTTCGACAACGGCGCGGGCGGTGATCATCTCGCACACGTAGATCCCGGCGCCGTACTCGGCGCACAGCTGCCGGAAGGCGACGTTGGTGATCCCGGCCATGGGCGCGAGCACCACCGGCGGATCGACCTCGTAGGGGCCGATCTGCAGGGCGGGCTTGCTCAGGGTCGCGGTCACGTCCTCCATTGTCGCTTGTGGTGTCGATCACGTCGACCAGGGGGCGTGCGGGCCTGGTGGCGGACTATCCGCGCGACCGGCGTGACCGAAGGCGGCCGCGCAGCGCCACGACACTCACGGCGATGAGCCCCGCCACGGCTACGGCCGCCACTTCACGTTCCGGCCGGCGGGAACGGGCCAGAACTGCGGGGGCGGCCTCGACTGCCTTGTGTGGGACCAGCGGCGGAAGGGCAGTCGAACCCCGGCCAGTCCGGATCGGGAAAATTCCACGCGAATTCGTTGTCAGGCTCTTTGGGTACGAGGGCCGACAGGGTCATCAACTCGCCGATCTCGGGTATGGCGAGGGAAATGGTGGATACGTAACCACTCCTCGTGAGGCTTTCTCCGCGTGCGGAAGCAGATCAAGAGCAGTGGTCTGGCATCGAGGGTGGCGGTCAACAGCATCGCCACTCAGCAGCAGGAACACCGCCGTGGTGGGAGCGCGGTGCCGGGCCGGGATTCCGGTTGTGGAACACCAGACGTGTCGGCGATCGTCGCTCCTCGAGTCAAGGGGTCCCTTGCGCAGGTCGACACCGGGGTCGTCGGGGTGACGCGCCTCGTTACTCGTTCCCGGCCGTCACGCCCGGCCAGGCATAGGGTTCGGCGTATGAAGAACGCGCCCCTGCGGTGGGGGATCATGGGTACCGGTGGGATCGCCGGGGCCTTCGCCCGGGACCTGCAGCTCACCGAGTCCGGCGTGGTCGCCGCGGTCGGGTCGCGCTCGGGCGGGAGTGCCGAGCGGTTCGGCGGCGAGCTGGACATCCCCACCCGCCACAGCAGTTACGAAGCCCTCGCGAACGATCCGGACGTTGACGTCGTCTACGTCGCCACGCCGCACCCCATGCACCACGCCAATGCGCGGCTCGCCCTCGAAGCCGGGAAGCCCGTGCTCGTCGAGAAGCCGTTCACGATGAACGCCGAGGAGGCGCGCGACCTCGTCGACCTGGCGCGCGCCAAAGGCCTCTTCCTGATGGAGGCGATGTGGACGCGCTTCCTGCCGCACATCCGGCACATCCGTGAGTTCCTGCCGAGCCTCGGGGACGTCGTCACCGTCGCCGCCGACCACGGGCAGTGGTTCGCCGAGGACCCCGCCTTCCGGCTGTTCGCTCCCGAACTGGGCGGGGGTGCCCTGCTCGACCTGGGGATCTATCCCGTCTTCTTCGCGTCGATGGTGCTCGGACGGCCCGAGCGCGTGGCCGCGATGGCGACGCCCGCCTTCACCGGGGTCGACGCGCAGATGTCGATGCTGTTCGGGTACGCGAGCGGTGCGCAGGCCGTGCTGAACTGCACCTTGAGCGCGGTTTCGCCGACCACCGCGTCGATCGTCGGCACCGACGCGCGCATCGAGGTCGACGGCCCCTTCTACGCTCCCGCCTCCTTCACCTTCATTCCGCGCGAAGGCGAGCGACGGCGCTTCGAGTACGTCGATGAGGGCCTTGGCCTGCGGCACGAGGCCGACGAAGTGGCGCTCTGGCTGGCCGCCGGGGAGACCGAGAGCCCGCTCATGCCGCTGGCCGAGACCGTCTCGATCATGACCACCATGGACGAGGTGCTGGCCGCGACCAGGACGTGACCCGGGATTGAGTAGTGCTACGGATCCGCGGGTGACACCTTTGGGTGACCCTGTCCGGTATGACCACCGAAGCAGATGTGCTCCTCCGGCTCGCCGGCGAGATCGACGACCTGGGGCGTCGTCTCGCCCTGGTGGGCTCCGAACTGCGGACCGTCCGGGACGAGCAGCCCGAGCAAGCCGCCCAGGAGACGCACGCCGAGCAGCAGAAGCAGCCCGAGCAACCGAAAGCGGCCGAACAGCCACAAGCTGAACCACCGCCGCAGCCGCAGCCGCAACCGCCGCCCCGGCCGGTGCGGCCCGAGTCGGTCCCGTGGCCGCAGTACCAGTGGCAACCGCCTCAGCCGCAGTACGCCCCGCCGCCGCCCCAGCAGCGGCCGCCGTACGCCCCTCCTCCGACGCCGTACCTGCCGGTTCCGCGGCAGACGCTGGGCGAGAAGCTCGGCAAGGAAGGCGCCGGGAGCCGGGTGCTCGCCTGGGTCGGCGGGGCCGTGACGCTGCTCGGCGTCGTCCTGCTGCTGGTGCTGGCCGTGCAGCGGGGGTGGCTCGGGCCGCTGCCGCGGGTGCTCGTCGGCGCCGGGTTCGGGCTGGCGCTGACCGGCACCGGCGTCTGGCTGCACCGCAAGCCCGCCGGCCGCACCGGGGCGTTCGCGCTCGCCGCCACCGGCATCGCGACGCTCTACCTCGACGTCGTCGCCGCGACCACGCTGTACGAGTTCCTGCCGGTGCTCGCCGGGCTCGCCGCCGGGCTGGTGGTCGCCGTCGGCGGGTTGCTCGTGGCCGTGCGCTGGGAGTCGCCGCTGCTGGCCTCCGCCGTCGTCATCGGCTGTGTCGTGTGCGCCCCGATGATCGTCCGCGGGTTCACCCCCGAACTGGTCACCTTCCTGCTGATGATCCAGCTCGCGACGGCGCCGGTGCAGCTGCGCCGCGACTGGTCGTCGCTGACGCTCGCCGCCGGTGTCCCGCCGCTGTTCGCCTCGGTGATCAGCACGGCGTGGCTCGGCGGGGGTGGCAGCTGGGCCAACACCGCCGCGGCCGGGGGCGCCGGCGTCACCGGGCTCGTGCTCGCGCTGATCGTGCTGCGCCGCCGCGAGAACGACCCCGCCGCGCTGTCGCTGCTGGCGACCTCCGTACTGCCGACCCTCATCGCGGCGGTGCTGCTGCCGAAGGCGCAGGCGGTGCCGATCGCGGCCGGCGCGGGCGTCCTGCTGCTCGCCGTCTGGGCGGCGCGCCGCTGGTGGCCCGGGTTCGCGGGGCAGGTGGCCGGCCTGGCCGGGCTGCTCGCGCTCCTGCAGGCGACGGTCACCCAGTTCGACGGCCCGGCACGCGCCGGGGTGCTGCTCGGCGAGGCGCTGCTGCTGGTCGTGGCCGCGGTGGGCGGCCGCAACCGGGGTGCACTGGCCGCCGCGCTCGGGTTCGCGGCCATCGGCGGCCTGCTCGGCGTGGTCTTCGACGTCACGCCCGTGCTGCTGATCGTTCCCCGCGCCCACCCGGTCGCCGAGCTGACCGGCGCGCTCGCGGTCGCCGCGCTGATCCTCGCCGTGTCGATCGCGCTGCCGTGGGCCGCCGCGCGGCTGGCGGTGTTCCGCGGCCCGGCCGACGACCTGCCGATCTGGCTGCTCGCCGGGGTTTCGGCGCTGTACGGCGCCGCCGGGGTCGTGCTGTGCGGCGCCCTGCTCGCGGTCCCCGGGCGGACCGGGTTCCTCCTCGGCCACGCGCTGATCACGGTGTCCTGGACGATCGCCGCGCTCGTGCTGCTCCTGCGCGGGATCGACGTCGTCGCGCTGCGGGTGACCGGGCTGATCCTGGTCGGCGCCGCGGTGCTCAAGCTGGTGCTGTTCGACCTGTCGGCGCTCGACGGGCTGGCCAGGGTCGGCGCGTTCCTCGGCGCGGGCCTGGTCCTGCTGGCGGCCGGGACGCGGTACGCGCGGCGGGTCGCGTCGCGTTAGTCCGGGAAGAAATTGTCGGTGCCCCGTGGTTCCCTGGAGCACAGACCGACGACCAGGGGGCACCGACATGGCAGCACCGAAACTCTCCGACCGCGCCGGCGAGCCGATCGCCTGGCTGACCACGGTCACCCCGAAGGGGCGGCCCGCACCGCGGCCCGTGTGGTTCGTCCTCGACGGCGAAGACATCGTGCTGTTCAGCGAGCCCGGCACCGCGAAGCTCCGGCACATCGAGGCGAACCCCGAGGTCAGCTTCCACTTCAACAGCAACCCCGGCGGCGGCTCGATCCTCGTGGTGAGCGGCAAAGCGCAGGTCGAGGCGGGCAAGGCGTCCGAAGCGCCCGGTTACCTCGACAAGTACGGCTCCCGCTACGAGGCGATCGGCCTGACCGCGGACGGGTTCGACGCCAAGTACTCCGTCCGCATCCGCGTGGTGCCCGAGCGCAGCTGGGGGTTCTGACTAGAAGCCGACGTTCAGGCAGGCCAGCCGGGCACCCGCCGTGCCGGCGTGGCCGGGGTCGGTGTGCGTGTGGGTTTCGTGGACGACCACGGACTTCGCCCGCCGGTCGGCGAACGTCCAGTCCACTGTGGACCGGGCGAAGCCGGTGCCGGCCCGGTCGGTGGTGAAGTCGAGCCAGATCTCGTTGCGGGGATTGGCGTACGCGGGGTCGACCGACGGCTTCACCGGGTCCGGTACGTGCTGGAAGTGCGGCCCGGCGGCGTCGCCGGTAGCGCCGCACGGCTGGGTGTGCGCGTGCGCGCCGTAGGCATGGTCAGGCCGCAGCCCGGTCACGAAGAGCAGCGTGGCCGTGCCGGCGGCCGAAACGCCGAACACGTGCGCTCGGGCGCCGGCCGGGACGAGGTCGGGGCGGTACGTCACCGCGGGTGCGCCGGGGGCGGCCGCGGTGAACGTGCCGTGCCCGGTCGTGAACCGCACCGGTGACGGTGACGCGGCGGCGACGCCGGGAGCGAGCACGGCGACGGCGGCCGCGGCGGCGAAAGCGGGGAGAAGACGCATTTCCCCTCTTTAGCCAGCCGCCCGGGCCACCGCCATGATCATCACTCGAAAGTGTGACCGATTTGGTGGGAAAGTCACGGTTTTCCCAGCCGGTGGGCCGTCTCGCGCCCGGTTATGGTCGTCTGGTGCCCGAACACACCGGCGAAACCCGCAACGAGCAGCTCACCCGCAACGTCGGCGAGCTCCTCCAGGAACTGCGGGTCGCGCAGGCCGGGGTGCAGATCCTCTTCGGCTTCCTGCTGTCGGTCGTGTTCACCGACCGGTTCCACGACGCCAGCGGGTTCGAAAAGTCGCTGCACCTGTCCGCGGTGGCGCTCGCGGTGGCGGCCACGGCCCTGCTCACCGCGCCCGCGGCGTGGCACCGGCTGCTGTTCCGCACGGGCAGCCGCGAACGGATCCTGACCGTCGGCAACCGGCTCGTGCTGGTCGGGCTGGTCTGTCTGGCCCTCGCCATCACGTCGACGGTCGCGCTGATCGCCAAGGTCGTCTACGGCTGGATCGCCATGGTGATTCTGGGTGTGCTGTGCCTGCTGATCTTCGGCGTCCTCTGGTTCGTGATGCCGATCCGGATGCACCCGGGAAACGGCGATCAGCCGACCGGCCCGCCCAAGTAGAGCGTGTCCTCCTGGACGAAGCAGAGCGGGTTGCCGAACGGGTCGTCGGCGTAGAAGGAGCGTTCGCCCCAGAACTGCGTCTCGATGGCGTCGTCGGCCCAACGCGGTCCGGCGGCGCGCACCCGCTCGAAGGTCTCCTCGACGTCTTCGACCGCGAGGTAGACGATCCGCGGGTCCCGCTGCGGGCGTGGCTCACGGTGCTCGGGCGGCGCTTCGACGCAGGCGAGCACCACGCCGCCACAGGTGAAGTAGTGCCGGTTGACCGCGATCCGCTCACCGGGGTCGCCGAAAACGGCCGCGTAGAACGCGACGGCGACCTCGATGTCGTCGACGGGCTGGATCAACCGGAACACCCGCGGGCCGCTCATGCGGGCACAGTACCGCTGTTCATCCCGTGTTCGGCAGCAGTTGCCGGGGTGGTCGGAAGCCGCCCGTAGCTTCCCGCCCGTGACTGACACTTCTCGCCGGACCTTCCTCCTCGGCGCCCCGGCCGTCGCCGCCGCGGCGACCCTGCCGAACGTCCTCGGCGCGCCCGCCGCCCAAGCCACCGGCCGGCACCGCCCGGACGCCGAAGATCCGCGCTTCACGCTCGTGGTCATGCCCGACACGCAGTACCTGTTCGACGAGGACCGCGGCGACGCGGCGCCGCTGGACGCCTCGCTTCGGTACGTCCTCGAAGAGCAGGACGACAACGTTGTCTTCCTCGCCCACCTCGGCGATCTCACCCAGAACGGCCGGGCGGACGAGTTCGCCAGGATCAGCCGGTCGTTCCAGGCGCTCGACCGCCGCCGGTTCCCGTACAGCACCCTCGCGGGCAACCACGACATCGACGGCTCGAAGGACGACCAGCGCGGCCCGTCGCCGTACCTCGACGCGTTCGGCCCGCAGCGCCAGCGCAACTCGCCGACCTTCAAGGGTGCGTCCAAGGACGGTTACAACACCTTCCACATTTTCCGCGGCGGTGGCCGGGAATGGCTGCTGCTGGCGCTGGACTGGCGGCCCTCGGCCGGCGGTCTGAACTGGGCGAAGCAGGTGCTCGCGCAGCACCCGACCCTGCCGGCCATCCTCACCATCCACGAGCTGGTCTGGGCCGACGACGACCACCAGGCCCAGTTCTCGACGTTCGGCGAACTCGTCTGGACGGAGCTGGTGCAGGGCAACGACCAGATCTTCCTCACGCTCAACGGCCACTACTGGCCGACCGGGCGGACCGTCCGGAAGAACGCCGCCGGCCACGACGTGCACGTCCACCTCGCCAACTACCAGGACCGCTACTACGGCGGCAGCGCGATGGTCCGGCTCTACCAGTTCGACCTCGCGCGCGGGGTGATCGACGTCCGGACGTTCTCGCCGTGGCTGGCCGCGCAGGACCACCTGAGCGAGTTGCAGCAGCAGGAGGTCGAACGCAGCGGCGCGGCCGACTACTTCAGCCTGGAGATCGACTTCGCCGAGCGCTTCAAGGGCTTCGCGCCGGTGCCGGTTCCGCCCGCGCGGCCGGCGAAGCAGCTGCTGGTGCCCGGAACCGTCGCGTACTGGCGATTCGAAGGCGGCCAGGACGGCAAGGCGGTGCCGGACAACGTCGTCGTGCGCGACCAGACCGGCCTGGGCAACGACCTCACGCGCGTCACCGCGCCCGGCAGCGGGCCGGACGCGTTGAAGTACTCGAACGAGTTCTCGCCGCGGCAGCCGTCGCGGGCGAGCCTGCGGTTCGACGGCGGCCGCGATCCCAGCCGGGGCGCCTACCTTCGCACGGTCGACACGGCGCCGATCAACAAGCTGAAGTTCGAGCGCGGCTACACCGTCGAAGCGTTCTTCTGGCTGCCCGCGAACTTCAAGGACGGCCACCACGGCTGGTGCGGCCTGTTCGCCCGGCAGGGCAGCGGCGCGGCCGCGGGCAAGACCGGCGACGACCCGCAGGAGTCGGCGGCCACACTGTCCCTTTCGGACGGTGGCGAGCTGCAGTGGGCGGTGTACCCGCTGAACCAGGACCGGACGTCGACGAACTGGGGCCACGAGCTGCCGGTGGAGAAGTGGTGGCACGTGGCCGTGGTCAACGACGGCCGGCGCACGACCGTGTACGTCGACGGCTGCCCGGTGGTCCGGAACCCGGCCACGCCCGCGGTCGGGCTCGCCGATCCGGGCGGCCCGTGGCTGGTCGGCGCGTCGTCCTACGGCGGGAAGGTCGACCGCAGTTTCGCGGGGCTGCTGGGTGACGTGCGGGTGGCCGACCGGCCGCTGAACCCGCGCGAATTCATGCTGGGCTGAGGCCCTTGACAGCGGGTGGACAATAAAAAATCGGCGTGCTCTCCGGAAACAATGGGAGCGATCGCCGAACCTGATAAGAGTCTAACCGCTGTGAGGGGAACTTGTCAAACCAGGGGTACGACGAGGAATTGCGGGAAGAACGGGCCTACGTCGCCGCGCTGTACGAGCGGCTCGACCGCGAGCGCGCGGCGGCGCAGGCCCGGTACCACGGCGCACTCGGGCAAACCGGGGTGACGCCGGGGGAACGGGAGACCGACGTCCGCTGCCGGTCGCGGGAGGCGGCCCGGCTGGACGTCGCCGACAACGGCCTGTGCTTCGGCCGGTTGGACGCCCTTTCGGGCGAAACCCGCTATATCGGCCGGCTCGGGTTGTTCGACGCGGAAAACGACTACGAACCGTTCCTGCTGGATTGGCGGGCACCGGCGGCGCGGCCGTTCTACGTCGCCACGGCGGCGCGACCGGAAAACATGCGCCGCCGCCGTCAGTTCCACACGATGGGGCGCCGGGTCCTCGAATTCACCGACGAGGTGCTGGGCCGTCCCGGGGACACCGAACGGGGGGATGCGGCCCTGCTCGCGGCCGTCAACGCGCCTCGCGGCGAGGGCATGCGGGACATCGTCGCGACGATCCAGGCCGAGCAGGACGAGATCATCCGCCTCGGCCACACGGGCGTGCTGGTGGTCGAGGGCGGCCCCGGCACCGGCAAGACGGCCGTCGCCCTGCACCGGGTGGCGTACCTGCTCTACACCCGGCGCGAGCGGATGTCCCGCAGCGGCGTCCTGGTGGTCGGGCCGAGCCCGCTGTTCCTCGACCACATCGGCCGGGTGCTGCCGTCGCTCGGCGAGTCGGACGTCGTCTTCCTGACCACCGGCGACCTGGTGCCCGGGCTGCGCGTCACGGCCGAGGACCGGCCGGAGGTGGCGCGGCTCAAGGGATCGCTCGAGATCCTCGACGTGCTGGCCGCCGCGGTCGCGGACCGTCAGCGCGTGCCCGCCGAACCGGTGCCGGTCGATCTGGGTGACGTCGTCGTGGCGCTCGACGCCGAGCTCGTGACCGAGGCTCGGTTCGCCGCACGCGAGTCGGGACTGCCGCACAACGAAGCCCGCGCGATCTTCCGCGAGCGAGCGGTGGCGCTCGTCGCCGAGCGGGTCGTGGCGAAGATCGGCGAAGGCTGGATGACGCGGGAGGACCGCGGGCTCTGGGCGGATCTGCGCGCCGACGTCCTGGAGGAGCTCGCGGAGCACGAAGCGCTCGGCACCGCACTCGACGCGCTGTGGCCGTACCTGACGCCGGAGACGCTGCTGGCGCCGCTGTACGCGTCCCCGCGCCGCCTCGAGGCCGCCGGGGCCGACCCGGCGCTGTTCCGCGCCGACGGCACGGCCTGGACCGTCTCGGACGTACCGCTGCTCGACGAGCTGGTCGACCTGCTCGGCCGGGACGACACCGCCGAACGCGCCGCCGCGCGCCGACGGGCGGAAGCCGAGGTCGAATACGCCTCCGGCGTCATGGACGTCATGAAGCTGGACGCCGAGGAACTCGACGAGGACGTCCAGCTGGTCGCCGAGGACCTGCTCGACGCCGAAGACCTGGCCGGGCGGTTCGTCGAGCGTGACCCGCGCGACCTCGCCGAGCGGGCGGCCGCGGACCGCGACTGGACGTACGGGCACGTCGTCGTCGACGAGGCCCAGGAACTGTCCGAAATGGACTGGCGGGTGCTGATGCGGCGGTGCCCGAGCCGGTCGTTCACAATCGTCGGCGACCTCGCCCAGCGCCGGTCGGCGGCCGGGGCGACGGCGTGGGGCCCGGTGCTCACGCCCTACGTCGGCGACCGCTGGCAGTACCGCGAGCTGACCGTGAACTACCGCACTCCGGCGGAGATCATGACCGTCGCGGGCGCGCTGCTGGCGCAGTTCGCGCCGGACGCGCGACCGCCGGAATCGGTGCGTGCCTGCGGGGTCCGGCCGTGGTCCAGGCGAGTGGCGGACGACGAGCTCGCCGACGCCGTCGACGACTTCGTCCGCGACGAGGCCGGCCGCGAAGGGACCAGCGTCGTGATCGGCCCGCCGGGGGTGCCGGGAACGATCCCGGCCGCGGCGGCCAAAGGACTGGAGTTCGACGCCGTCCTCGTCGTCGAACCGGAGCGGATCCTGGCCGCGGGCCCGCGCGGCGCGGCCGAGCTCTACGTCGCGCTCACGCGCGCCACGCAGCGCCTCGGGGTGCTGCACCGGGATCCGCTCCCGGCGGCGCTGACCGGCCTCGTCGAAGCCGGGGTGCCCGTGCGGTCCGGGCACCGGCGGTTCCTGTAGCGAACGGGGGGTGGCGGGTGGCGGTACCCGTCATCCCCGCACCGCTACGCCGTGAGCCGGCCCCAGGAGTAGTTCTGCTTGGCCAGCTTCAGGTACACGAACAGCTCCGTCCCGGACACGCCCGGGATCTTCCGGATCTCTTCGCCCAGCACGTCGAGCATGTGGTCGTCGTCCCGGCAGACCAGTTCGGCCAGCAGGTCGTAACGCCCGGCGCACAGCACGACGTAGTGCACGTTCGTCAGCTCGGACAGCTTGTCCGCGACCTCGCGGGGATCGACGCCGTCGACGGTGATGCCGACCATGGCCTGGCGCGTCAGGTCCACGTTGGCGGGGTCGGTCACCGCGACGATCTGCATCAGGTCGTCACGCAGCAGCCGCTGCACGCGCTGGCGGACCGCTCCCTCCGAAAGGCCGACCGCCTTGGCGAGCGCGGTGAACGAGGCCCGGCCGTCCTTCTGGAGCAGGTCGATCAGCGATCTGTCCGTGTTGTCCAGCGCGCGCGCACGTGTTTCGTCACCCATGCCGTCCCTCCCTGTGTTTCGGCATGTGATTTGTCAAGTGCGCAGCGTATCGAGACCTGCGGAGAAAGCGAGCCCTCCGCGCCAGCTTCGCGCGATTCGACGTGCACGTCGCGCTCAGCCGAGGATTCGGTGGTCAAGAGCGAAACTGACGAGGCTTTCCGAGGCGGTTTTGTGCGCCCGCGCACAGCTGGACGCGCTCCCGGGGCCGCGGCAGGTACCGTCTGGCGGCTCTCTCGTCCCCAGCAACGCCAGGAGGATCAACGCATGTCGGAGGCCGTGGCGCTCGGTGCCGCCCCCGCCGTTCCCGCGAAGGGGCTGCGCGGCGGCGCGCTGGGCATGGTGTCGTCGATGGTCATCGGGATGTCGTCGACGGCGCCGGCGTACTCCATCGCGGCCACGCTCGGGCTGATCGTCCTGGCCGGCACCGGGTTCAAGGCGGCCGCGTTCGTGCTGCTCTCGTTCGTGCCGGTGCTGTTCGTCGCCTTCGCCTTCCGCGAGCTGAACACCGCGGAACCCGACTGCGGCACCAACTTCACCTGGGCGGCGCGTGCGTTCGGCCCGCACGCGGGGTGGTTCACCGGCTGGGTCGTCACGGTCGCGCAGCTGCTGGTGATGAGCAGCCAGTCCGCGCTCACCGGCCGGTACACGCTGCTGCTGTTCGGCGCCTCGGACGCGGCGGGCAACCGGTGGGTGACGACCGCGATCGGCGCCGCCTGGCTGCTGGCGCTGTGCTGGCTCTGCTACCGCGGGATCGAGGTGTCCGCGCGGGCGCAGTGGATCCTGCTCGGCGTGGAACTCGCCGTTTTGGTGCTCTTCTCGGCCGTCGCGCTGGTCCGCGTCTTCGACGGCACGGCCGGTCCGCAGGCGTCGCTGCCGCGGCTGGACTGGCTGTGGCCGGGCGGGGTGTCCGCCGGCACCGCGGTTTCGGCGGTGCTGCTGGCGGTGTTCATCTACTGGGGCTGGGAAAGCTCGCTGTCGGTCAACGAGGAGTCCGCGGATCCGCGGCACGCACCGGGCCGCGCGGCCGTGCTGTCGACGGTGTTGCTGGTGCTGAACTACCTGCTCGTGACGGTCGCCGCGCTGGCCTTCGCCGGGGTGGGCGAAGACGGGATCGGCCTGGCGAACGAGGCCAACTCCGAGGATGTCCTGGCCGGTCTCGGCGGCGCGGTGTTCGGCGACGGCGGAGGCGGCAAGGTCCTGGGCGTGCTGCTGATCGTGTCCGTGCTGACCAGCGGCGCGGCGACCAGCCAAGCGACGATCATGCCGGCGGCGCGCACGACGTTGTCGATGGCCAGCCACGGCGCCCTCCCGCGCGTCTTCGGGCGCGTGCACCCGCGGTTCCGGACGCCGACCGTGGCGACCTGGGCGTTCGGGCTGGTGTCGCTGGCGGTGTACGTCCTCCTGGCGCTGATCAGCGACAACGTCCTGGCCGACTCGGTCGACGCGGTCGGGCTGACCATCGCGATCGAGTACACGATGGCGGCGCTCGCCTGCGTCTGGGTGTTCCGCCGGACGCTCTTCGCGAGCGTGCGCAACTTCCTGTTGCGCGGGCTGCTGCCGTTCACCGGTGGCGTGTTCTTCCTGGCGGTGCTGGGGTTCGCGCTGATCGAGTACGCGCGGCCGGACGCCGGCGAGACGACGGTGTTCGGCATCGGCGGTGTCGCGGTGATCGGCGTCGTGTCGATCGTGCTCGGGGTGCCGCTGATGTTCGCGGTCCACCGCGCCTGCCGCGACTTCTTCGCCGGCCGCCGCTTGCCGCGCGGGTTCGTGCCGCGCGGCGGCGACGGCATCGTCAGCCCAGATCACGCCGGCTGAGGTCCTCCTCGGTCTCGCGGCGCACGAGCAGCGTCGCGACGCCGCCTCGCACGCCGACCAGCGGCGGGCGGCCGACCTGGTTGTAGTTCGAGGCCAGCGAGTGGTGGTAGGCGCCGGTGCACGGCACGGCCAGGAGGTCGCCGGCGTGCAGGTCGGCGGGCAGGCTGAGGCCGTCGGCGAGGATGTCGCCGGCTTCGCAGTGCCTGCCGACCACGGTCATCGGGACGCGCCGCGCCTTCGACCGCCGTCCCACCAGGCGCGTCGTGTACCGGGCGCCGTAGAGGGACGGCCGTGCGTTGTCGCTCATGCCGCCGTCGACCGCGACGAACGTGCGACTGCCGCGCTTGACCGCGCACACGCGGTAGACGGTGATCCCGGCCGGCCCGACGAGCGCCCGGCCGGGCTCGATCGTCAGGCGGGGCAGCGGGAAGCCGTGCGCCGCGCATTCGTAGGCCAGCGCCACGCGCAGACGCCGTGAGTAGCCGCCGAGGTCGAACGCGGGCTCGCCGCCGATGTACGGCACCGCGTGCCCGCCGCCGAGGTCGAGCTCCCGCAGCGTGACGCCGTGGGTGTCGCGGATCCGGACGAGCACTTCGGCCATCCGCCGGGCGGCCGCCTCGTACCGGTCGACCCGGGACACCTGCGAGCCGATGTGGCAGTGCAGGCCTTGGAGTCGCAACCCGGGTTGTCGCTTCACGGCTTCGACGGCGGCGTCGACGTTGTCGGGAACGCCGTCGAGCAGCGAGAAGCCGAACTTCTGGCCTTCGGCGCCCGTGCTGATGGCGGCGTGCGCCCCGGCCGCGATGCCCGGCGTCACCCGGATCATCACCTGCTGAGCGCCGTGGGCGAGCGCGCCGAGCTGCTCGATCTCGTCGAGCGAGTCGACGACGATCCGCCGGACGCCGTAGCCGAGCGCGGCCTTCAGGTCCTCGGGCGTCTTCGCGTTGCCGTGCAGCAGCATGCGTTCCGCGGGGAAGCCGACCGAACGCGCGACGGCGATCTCACCCGCGGAGCAGGTGTCGAGCGACAACCCCTCTTCGGCGACCCAGCGCAGTACGGCTCGCGTACAGAGCGCCTTGCTCGCGTACGCGACTTCGACGTCCGGCAGCGCTTCGCGGTACTCGCGCGCGGTGTCGCGGACCTGCTGTTCGTCGAGGAGGTAGGACGGCGTCCCGAAGCGGGCGGCGAGGTGGCTGACCTTGGCGCCGGCGAAGAGCAGCTCGCCGTCTTCGCCGAGTCGGGTGCTTCGCGGCCAGACTCCTGGCTCGAGGTGATCGGCGGCTTCGCAGCCGAGGCTGGGAAGAAGCTCGCTGAGCGTCACGGGTGCCTCCGGGCATCACGGCGGATCGGACTCCGCCAGGACACCGCCGCCGGCGGGCCCGGAGATCACCCGTGAATGCCGTCCTGACGGCTTTGGTTTGTCCGCTTACTCCTTGTTAACGCGCCAGTAACTTGCGTCACCTACGACAGCCCCCACGACGACAGCAGCCCGAAGAGCTGCTTCCGCTCGGGTCCGGTGAGCAGCCGGCTCGGGGGCCGGACGTCGGGGCGGCACAGGCCCAGCTGCCCGAGGGCGTCCTTGACCACGCTGACGTTGTTCGCGTTCCCGTTGGCCGCCCGGAGTTCCTCGAACGGGCGGATCCGCTCCCAGACGGTCATCGCCGCCGGGTAGTCCCCAGTGGACAGTGCGTGGAACATCTCCAGCGAGATCGCCGGGTCGACGTTCACCAGGCCGGACGTGAAGCCGGTCGCGCCGACGGCGAAGTAGCCGGGCGCCGAGAGCTCCGCCAGGCCCGCGATCCACACGAACCGGTCGAAGCCGGCATCGCGGGCGACCGAGCCGAAGCGCACCGGGTCCGGGACCGCGTACTTCACGCCGATGACGTTCGGCGCCACCTCGCCGAGCGCGTGCAGCTGATCGCCGGTGATCGCCGGGTTGCGGACGTAGAGCACGACGCCCAGTTCCGGCACCGCCGCGGCGATCGCCGCGTGGTAGTCGACCCAGCCGTCGCCAGAGATGTACGGGTGCACCGGCTGGTGGATCATGATCATGTCCGCGCCGGCCTCGCGCGCGTGCACCGCCGCCCGCGTCGCCGAGGCGACGTCGTGACCGATCCCGGCGAGCACGCCGGCCCGGCCGGCTGCGGCTTCGACGGTGACCTCCAGGCAGTGCCGCGCTTCGTTCGCGTCGAGCGCGTAGAACTCGCCGGTGTTGCCGTTCGGCGTCACGACCTCGATGCCGCCGGTGATCAGCCGGTCCACCAGCTTCGCGTACGTCTGGCCGTCGACGGCGCCCTCGGCGTCGAACGGCGTGACCGGGATGGCCACCACCCCGGACAGCCGCCGCCTCTGCTCCTCGAACGTCATCGGGCCCCCTTCGGATCGCCGGTCTCGGTGGTGCGTTCGCCGGGCAGCCCGAAGGCGACCCGGTCGATGAAATCGGTGATGTGCTTGCGCAGCAGGTGTTCGGCCTGCCGGGCGTTGCCGCTCTCGGCGGCGTTCAGGATCGCCCGGTGTTCGGCCGCTTCGCCCTGCCAGGTGGGGCTGATGCCCCAGCCGGTGACGGTGATCAGCGCGGCCTGGTCGCGCAGCCCGTCGAGGACTTCGACCAGCAGCGGGTTCCCGCAGCCGGCGTAGAGCGCGCGGTGGAACAGCCGGTTGGCCAGGCTCGCCTTCGCCCGGTCGCCGGCCGCCGCGCCGGTCTCGACCCCGGCCAGCACCTGCCGCGCTTCCCCGAAGTCCGCGCCCTGTTCGACGGCCCGCCGGAGGGCTTCGGGCTCCAGCAGCGCGCGCAGGTCGTACACCGCGTACGCGCTCTCGGCGTCCATGACCCGGACCGCAGCGCCCTTGTACGTGCTCATCGTGACCAAACCGGAACCGGCCAGGATCCGGAGGGCCTCGCGCACCGGCGTCTTCGACACCCCGAGCAGGGCGCCGACCTCGGCTTCGACGAGCGTTTCGCCCGGCCCGAACTCCCCGCTCAAGATCGCTTCCTTGATCGCGTCGCGCACGAAATCCGTCCGCGAGACGGGCGGCGGCGGCCTCCGGGCCGAAGAAGTGCTCGCCACTGGCATGTCCGATCTGATATACGATGCGACATACAACATTATCACGGACCTAGGGAGCAGCCATGCAGCGTTGCACCGGCTTCCGATTCCGACGAGTGTTGCTGGCGGTGAGCCTCGCCGCGGGCCTGGCGGCCTGCGGCGCGCCCGGTGGCGACGGCGGCCAGGCGGCAGATCCCCAGGCCGTGCCGGACAAGCCGGGCAAGCCGGTCGAGCTGAACATCCTCGACGTCGCGGGCAACCTGCAGCTGACCAAGCAGATGATCGAGAACTTCAAGGCCGCGCACCCGGAAGTCCTCGCGAAGGTCACCTATTCGACGGCGCCCGCGCCGAGCATGGCGGGCAAGCTCAAGGCCGAGCAGGACGGCGGCGTCGCCCAGACCCACCTGGTGCTCAGCGGCACCGACGGCCTCTCCGCCGGCATCGCGAACGGCACCCTGGCGAAGGTCCTGCCGGACTTCTCGAGCCGGTTTCCCAACCTGATGCAGAACTACCTCGAGCCCGCGGCCAAGATGCAGGAGCTGGCCAACGGCTACGGCATCGAGGTGGTGTACTACCCGTCGGGCCCGCTCCTGGAGTTCAACCCCGGCGCGGTGCCCGCCGCCCCGGCGTCCCCGCAGGAGCTGCTCGACTGGGCGAAGGCGCACCCGGAGAAGTTCCAGTACGCCCAGCCGTCGAACTCCGGCCCGGGCCGGACGTTCCTGATGGGCCTGCCGTACCTGCTGGGCGACAAGGACCCGAAGGACCCGGAAAAGGGCTGGGACAAGACCTGGGCGTTCCTGCAGGAGCTCGGCAAGTACGTGAAGTACTACCCGTCGGGCACCACGGAGACGATGAAGAACCTCGCGTCCGGCTCGGTGGACATGATCATGTCGACGACCGGGTGGGACATCAACCCGCGCAAGCTCGGCACCGTGCCCAACACGGTCAAGACGGCGATCATGCAGCCGATGCACTGGGTCACCGACGCCCAGTACGCCCTGATCCCCAAGGGCCTTTCGCCCGACCAGGAGTCGGCGATCCTGCAACTGGTCGCGTGGATGCTCAAGCCGGACCAGCAGGCGATCGCCTACGACGACGGCTACTTCTACCCCGGCCCGGCGGTCAAGGACGTCACCCTGCAGATGGCGCCCCAGAAGAGCCAGGACACCATTCGGCAGTTCGGCCGCCCGGAGTACGAGCAGTGGATCGCGCAGTACCCCAAGGAGACGTCGCTGCCGGCCGAGCAGCAGGTCAAGGCGTTCGACAAGTGGAACCAGCTGGTCGGCGGCTCGAAGGTCGGCAAGAAGTGACGTTCGGGCGGCTGCGGCTGGACGGCGTCTCGCGCAGCTTCGGCACCGCGAACGCCCTGCGCGGCCTCGACCTCGCGATTCCCAGGGGCGAGTTCGTGGCCCTGCTCGGCCCGTCCGGCTGCGGCAAGTCGACGGCGCTCAACTGCCTGGCCGGCCTGCTGCCCTTGACCGCGGGCAGCATCTGGCTCGACGACACCCGCATCGACGGGCAGCCGCCGGAGCAGCGCGGGTTCGGGATGGTGTTCCAGAACTACGCGCTGTTCCCGCACATGTCCGTCCGCGCGAACGTCGGCTTCGGCCTCAAGATGCGCAAGGTCGGCCGCGCCGAAGCCCGGCGGCGGGTCGACGAGGCGCTGCGCCTGGTGCAGCTGACCGAGCACGCGGCGAAGTTCCCCGCGCAGCTTTCCGGCGGCCAGCAGCAGCGCGTCGCCATCGCCCGCGCCGTCGTGCTGGAGCCGCCGGTCGTCCTGATGGACGAGCCGTTGTCCAATTTGGACGCCAAGCTCCGGCTCGAGATGCGGATGGAGATCCGCCGCCTCCACCAGACGCTCGGCCTGACCACGGTGTACGTCACCCACGACCAGGAGGAAGCCCTGTCGCTGGCCGACCGCCTGGTGGTGCTCCGCGAGGGCGCGGTCCAGCAGGTCGGCACACCCGAGGAGGTGTACGCCCAGCCGGTGAACAGCTACGTCGCGTCCTTCATGGGCTACCGCAACCTCCTCGACGTGACGGTGACCGGGGCGGCCGGCTCCACGGTCACCGTGGAGGGTGCGGGAGTCCGCCTCACCGGCCGCGGCACGCTCACGGAGGGCCCGGCGAAGGTGGCGATCCGCCCGGAGGACTTCGTGATCGGCGACGGCACCGAGAACGCCCTCGACGTCACGGTCGAGATCGTCGAGTACCACGGCCGCGAGCTGTCGGTCTCCGCCCGGCTGCCGACGGGCGTGCCGGTCTACTTCCGGACCGACAAGCGCCTCGCCCCGGGTGACACGGCGAAGATCGGCGTCCCCGCCGAGCGGGTCCTGGTGTTCGCGCCGTGATCGCCGTGATCGCCGGGATCGCGCCGAGGGTGGGCGCCGGGCGCCGCGGCGGTTTCGCCGCCAGCCCGCCGAGTGCCGATGTTGCCGGCGGCGCGGTGGTGGCCGTCGCGGGCTGTGGCGCTGCTCGCGGTGTGGTGACGGCCGCCGTGAAGGCGCCCGCGGTGGTGGTGCCCGTCGCGGGCAGTGGCGCGGCTCGCGGTGTGGTGGTGCCCGCCGCGAAGGGGCCCGCGGTGCTGGTGCCCGTTGCGCAGGGCGGTGTCGCCTGCGGGGCCATGGTGGTTGCCGCCGCGGCTCACGCGGTGATGGTGGCCGTCGCGCGGGCAGTTGTTGCCCGCGGTGCAGTGCCGGGTGCCGCCGTGGTCGTCGGCACGAGCACGGCCGCCCGCGGTGGGGAGGTCGCGCCATGACCGCCGTCGCGAGTGCCCGTCCGGCGCTGCGGCACCGCCTCGCCGAACGCGGCATCGACCGCACCCTGCTGCTCCTGGTGCCCGGCCTGCTGGTGACCGCCTGCCTGTTCCTGTACCCCTTCCTCTACGGCCTCCAACTGTCGTTCGCGCCGCGCAAGGGCGGCGTCTTCGCGAACTACGCGCGGTTCTTCGGCGACCCCTACCTGCGCAACACCATCTGGACGACGCTCGGCATCGCCCTCCCGGCCACCTTCATCAACGTGCTCGCCAGCATCCCGATCGCCTACGTGATGCGCGGCCGCGTCGGCGGCAAGCGCCTCCTGACGACGATCCTGGTCGTGCCGATCACGCTCGGCACGGTGCTCACCGCGCAGGGCCTGATCATGTACGGCGGGCCGGCGGGCTGGCTGAACAAGGTGCTCACCGTCCTCGGCGTCACCGACCAGCCGTTGCCGCTGATCCACAACTACACCGGCGTGCTGCTCTCCCTGGTGATCACCGGCTTCCCGTTCTCCTTCCTGCTGACGTTGTCCTATCTGTCGGGTATCGACCCGTCCCTGGAAAAGGCGGCCGCCACGCTCGGCGCGAACGGCGTCCAGCGCTTCCGGCGGATCACGCTGCCCCTGCTGGCACCCGGCCTGGCGATCACCTTCTGCCTCTCGTTCGTCATGGCGTTCTCGGTCTTCCCGAGCGCGCAGCTCGTCGGCGACCCCGCGAACGAGACCCGTGTCATCTCGATCGCCGCCTACCACGCCGCGTTCGAGGAGTACGACTACTCGATGGGCTCGGCCGTCGCGATGCTCATGGCGGTGGTCATGCTGATCGTGATCGGCCTGGTCATGGCGTGGCGCGGCACGCTGTACCGCGGAGCGACCGGAGGCAAGGGATGACCGGTTGGGTCGCACGTCCCGGACGTTGGGTCGTCTGGACCGTCGTCGCGTTCTTCTTCGTCAACCTCGCGGGCGTGGTGCTCTCGGTGGTCGTCGACTCGTTCGGCACCCAGTGGTTCGGCACCTGGCTCCCGGACGGCTTCACCACCCATTGGTACGCCGACGCCTGGCGCGAGTTCGGCCTCTCCGACGTCCTCCTCACGACGGCGATCGTCGCGCTCGTGGTGATCGCCGTGTCGGTGGCCGTCGGCGTCCCGGCCGCCTACGCGCTGGCCCGCCGCTCGTTCCCCGGCAAGCGCCTGGTGATGCTGCTGTTCGTGCTGCCGATCCTGATCCCTCCCATCACCTACGGCATCCCGCTGGCCACCGTGCTGTACAAGTTCCACCTGGCCGGCACCATCACCGGCGTCATCCTCGCCAACCTCGTGCCCTCGGTGCCGTTCGTCGTGCTGACGATGACGCCGTTCATCGAGCAGATCGACCCGAAGATCGAGGCCGCGGCCCGCATGTCCGGCGCGCGGACCGTCTCGGTGTTCACCCGGATCCTCGGCCCGCTGCTGCTGCCGGGCATCCTGGCCGCGTCGATCCTGGTGCTGGTGCGCACGGTCGGCATGTTCGAGCTGACGTTCCTCACCGCCGGCCCGGACTCGACGACCCTCGTGGTGGCGCTCTACAACTCCGTGTTCGCCGCCGGCATCCGCGCCAACCAGTCCGTCGACGCCATGGCGACCATCTACACCGCCTCCATGCTCGTGCTCCTTCTCATTGCGTTGCGGTTCGTGAACCCGACTCAGCTGGTGACCCGGATCCGGGAGGAGGCCTGACTCGTTCGCTCATGCGTTCGACTCTACCGCGAAAAGTCGAACGCATGATCGACACGATCGAGCGAACCTGCAGGTCTTGCGCCTCCCCCGAGGGGAGCTGCCACGCTGGTGGCATGCGGTACTCCATCGGCGAACTCGCCCACCGGACCGGGCTGACGGTCAAGGCCGTCCGGTTCTACTCGGATCGCGGCCTTGTGCCGCCGTCCGGGCGCAACACCGCGGGCCAGCGCCGTTACGACGACGCCGCGCTCGCCCGGCTCGACATCATCCGTGTGCTGCGCGACCTCGGTGTCGACCTTGCCACGATCCGGCAGGTGATCGACGGCGAGACCACCGTCGCGGAGGTGGCGGCGGAGCACGCCGCGGCGGTGGAGGTACAGATCGGCGTGCTGCGCCGGCGAAGGGAGGTGCTGAACGCAGTGGCGAACCGTGGCTCGCGCCCTGAGGAAGCGGGGCTGGTGCACCAGGCGAACCGTGGCTCGCGTCCGGAGGAAGCGTGTGTGGTGCACGGGGCGAGTCTCGTGCGCGAGGTGAATCGTGGCTCGCGTCGCGAGGATGCGAGTTCCGTGCCCTCGGTGACGTCCCCCGCGGAAACGGATCTCGCACACCAAGCGAATCTCGCGCACCAGCGGGCCCTGTTGTCCGAAGTGGAGCGGCAGTGCCTGATCGGTGACTTCCTCGCCGACGCCTTGGGTGATCGCCTCGAGCTGGCGGGGATCGCCCGGACCTTGACCCCGGACCTGCCCGAGCACCCCAGCCCCGAGCAGGCCGAGGCGTGGCTCGAGCTGGCGGCGCTGATGCGGGACACGGACTTCCGCGCGAACCTGCGCCGGTTCGCGGACAGTCACGAACCCGGGTTGCGTCGTGACCTGGCGGCCGAGGTGCGGGAGGCCGTCACCCCGGCCGTCGTGGCCGGGATCGTGCCGAAGTCACCGGCGGCGAAGGCGATCGTCGACGGCCTGGGGCGCGAGCCCGGCGAGCTCCGGGAATGGCTCGGCGTCGCCAACGATCCGCGCCGCGAGCGCTACCTACAACTACTGGGGGTGATCAACGGCTGGGCGGCACCGGAAAGCCTGGCTCCCGCCTTCGACTGGCTGGCCGAGGCGATGGCAGCCTGACCGACTCGACGATCGATGCCAGCGCGTCCTCCACCGGTCGGGCGTCAGCCCGGCTCCCGTCGCGCAACCGGACGGATAGCTGCCCGGCGGCGACCTCCTGCGGCCCGATCACGGCTTGGAACGGCACCAGGCGACCGTCGCGGATCCGGGCGCCGAGGCTGCCGTCCGCGGCGATCTCGGCCCGCAGGTCGTCGCAGCGGTCCAGGACCTCACGCGCGTGCGGCACTTCCGCGGCGGACACCGGGAGGAGCCGGAGCTGCACCGGTGCGAGCCAGGCCGGGAACGCGCCGCCGTGGACCTCGATCAGCTGGGCCACCGCGCGCTCGACGCTGCCGATGATGCTCCGGTGCACCATCACCGGGCGGTGCTTCGCCCCGTCCGCGCCGACGTACTCGAGGCCGAACTGCGCGGGCTGGTGGAAGTCGACCTGGACGGTGGAGAGGGTCGATTCGCGGCCTGCGGCGTCCGCGATCTGGACGTCGATCTTCGGTCCGTAGAACGCCGCTTCGCCCTCGCTTTCGTCGTACGGGAGGTCACCAAGGACCGAACGGAGGATGTCCACCGCGCCGGACCAGTTCCCGGGCACGTACTTCCCGCCGGGGCCGGGCAGCGAGAGCCGGTAGCGGGCCGGGCTGATGCCTAGTGCGTCGTACGCCTGCCGGATCAGGGCCAGCGCCGCGGCCGCCTCGGCTTCGACCTGGTCGAGGGTGCAGAACACGTGGGCGTCGTTGAGCTGGATCGCGCGTACCCGGGACAGCCCGCCGAGCACGCCGGACGGCTCGCTGCGGTACATGCCGCCGATTTCCGCGAGCCGCAGCGGCAGCTCGCGGTGGCTGCGGCCGCGCGAACGGTAGATCAGCGCGTGGTGCGGGCACAGGCTCGGGCGCAGCACGAGCTGCTCGCCGCCGACGTCCATCGGCGGGTACATGTCGTCGCGGTAGTGCGACCAGTGCCCGGAAATCTCGTACAGCTCGCGTTTGCCCAGCACCGGCGAATGGACGTGCCGGTAGCCCGCGCGCCGTTCGAGGGCGTGGACGTACTCCTCGAGGCTGTGGCGGACGATCGCGCCGTCGGGCAGCCAGTAGGGCAGGCCGGCGCCGATCAGCGGATCGGTGCCGAACAGGCCGAGTTCGCGGCCGAGCTTGCGGTGGTCGGGCATGGTGGACTCCCTCGTGGACGGCGAGGCGGGAGACCACAAGACGAAGCCCGGGGCACCCGCCCCGGGCTCGAAACGTCGTTCAGCGCGCCGGGACACTCCTCGGCGTCGTCGTCACTGCAGCGCGCTTCATGGGATCGACGTTAGCAGCCGCGGTCAATACTTTTGATCCTCCGGCAGCCGGAACGTGTCGAACCGCGGTTTCCCGGCGGGTCGCAGCACGAGCACGTTCACGCCCGCGGCGGTCTGCCGGGTTTCGACGTGCTCGAACGCCTTGGGCACCACGCCGTCCGGGAAGAGCCGGCGGCCCTTGCCCAGCACGATCGGGTACAGCCACAGGCGGTACTCGTCCACCAGGTCGTGCGCGATCAGCGTCTGCAGCAGGTCGCCGCTCCCGTGGACCTGGAGTTCGCCGTCCAGCCGGGCCTTGAGTTCGCGGACGAACCCGACGACCTCACCATCCACGATGGACGTGTTGGCCCACGACGGGTCCGCCATGGTCCGCGACGCCACGTACTTCGGCAGGGTGTTGAGCCCGGACGCGACCGGGTCGGCGGGGTCGGTGACCTTCGGCCAGTGCGCGGCGAAGATCTCGTACGTCCGCCGTCCGAGCAGGAAGGCGTCCGCGCGGGTGAACCACTCCGCGACGAACCGGCCCATGTCCTCCTCGTAGTACGGCTTGACCCAGCCGCCCAGGTCGAAGCCGCCGGAAGTGTCCTCTTCCTCACCTCCCGGTGCCTGGTAGACGCCGTCGAGGGTGAGGAACGTCGTCACGGTGAGTTTGCCCATGGTGTCTCCTTCGGGTCGGCCCTGCCTGTCCCGTCGGACGGGGCACCCTCGGATCGACAAACCGCCCGGAAAATTTTCAGGAGCTCAGGAACAGCTCCAGCTGCTCGACGACGAACGCGTGGTCGTCGGCCTGCGGGAGCCCGGAGACGCCGACCGTGCCGACCGGCCCCACCCCGCGGACCAGCACCGGGAAGACGCCGCCGTGGGCCGCGTAGAGGTCCCGGTCGAGGCGGGAATGCTCCTCGAACGAGCCGCCCTTCGAGCGGAACTGCGTCCCGATGTAGAAGGAGCTGCGGCCGTAGCGGTCGACGACGCGGCTCTTGCGGTCGATCCAGGCGTCGTTGTCGGCCGACGTCCCGGGCAGCGCGGCGTGGAAGAGCCGCTGGCCGTTGCGCCGGATCGAGATCGTCACCGGCAGCCCGCGGTCCCGGGCGGCCGTCAGCAGCTGCTGGCCGAGGGCCAGGGCGGTCTCGTTGTCGAACTTCGTGAACTGGAGGCGTTCCTCCTGCTCGGCGAGCTGGGCGAGGCGGTCGGCTTCGATCATGAGGCTATTAAATCAACACTGTTGTTTAATTGCCAGCGAACTCGGTCAGCGACAGCACGTTGCCGTCCGGATCGGGGAACCAGGCGATCCGGCCGCCCGGCGTGGTCCAGATTTTGTCGGTGTCCTGTGGCAGCGTGGCGTAGGTGAGGAACTCGACGCCACGGCCGCGCAGCCCGGCCACCGCGGCCCGGATGTCGGCGACAGCCCAGCCGAGCACCGTGAACGGCTGCGGCGTGAACTCGGCGACGGCGGTGACGCGCAGCAGGGTCGCGCCACTGCGCAACACGCACGCGAAGGGGGTTTGCTTGATGAACTCGAGCCCGATGACATCCGTGTAGAAGGCGCGTGAGCGATCGAGGTCGGTCGACGGTGCGAAGGCGACCAATTCCGCTGAGTTGAGCATGGCTTCACCTCTCTCGGTGGCGAACGTACCCCTCCGGCCGAGCCGCGACCGGGGGACGAGGAGGTGGGCATGGGCCGGATCCGTCGGCGCACGGTGCTGGGCGGCGCGGCCGCGGCCACCGTCGCCGGCACGCTGCCGGTCGCCTGCGCCCCGGCGCCGCGGACGGGCACGATCGACGACGTCCGCCACGTCGTCGTGCTCATGCAGGAGAACCGGTCGTTCGACCACTACTACGGCACGATGGCCGGTGTCCGCGGCTTCGGCGACCGCGCGGCCCTGCGCGACGTCTTCCACCAGCGCGGCGACAAGGGCGGGCCGGTGCTGCCGTTCCGGATCGACACGTCCATTGTGGACGGTCAGGACCTCGGCGAGCTGCCGCACGACTGGAACAGCACGCACCGCGCGTGGAACGGCGGCGGGTACGACCGCTGGATCGCGGCGAAGAGCCCCATGACGATGGGGTACTTCACGCGCGACGACCTGCCGTTCCAGCACGCGCTGGCCAGCGCGTTCACCCTGTGCGACCACTACTTCTGCTCGATCCAGGGCCCGACGCACCCCAACCGGCTCTACCACTGGACCGGCACGATCGACCCGGACGGCCTCGCCGGTGGCCCCGCGACGCACAACGCGCCCGACTACGAGCCCTCCTTCCGCTGGACGACCTACCCCGAGCGCCTCGAGGCCGCGGGCATCACGTGGCGGATCTACGCGAACGACGAGGAACGCGGCGTCCCCGAGCACTTCGTCGGCGACTACGGCGACAACCCGCTCTGGCTGTTCCAGAACTTCCACGACGCGCTGTACTCGATGGACCCCGTCAAACGCCGGCTGGCCGAGCGCGGGAACCTGCGCAAGAAGCTCAAACCCGACTCGGGGAAGGGCAAGGACCTCGACCACGTGCTGGCCGAGTTCCTCGCCGACTGCGCGGCCGGGACGTTGCCCGCGGTGTCCTGGGTGGTGGCCCCGTACGGCTACTGCGAGCACCCGGCCGCGCGGCCGGTCGACGGTGCCGCCTACATCCAGCGCATGCTGAAGGCGTTGTGGGACAAGCCTGAGCTGTGGGAATCGACTGTCGTCTTCATCAACTACGACGAAAACGACGGCTTCTTCGACCACGTCGTCCCGCCGACGCCGCCGCCCGGCACCCCCGGCGAGTACCTGCCGGGCAACCGGCCGGAGAAAGGCGAGCCGTCCGGGCCGCCCGTCCCGATCGGGCTGGGCCCGCGCGTGCCGATGACCGTCGTTTCGCCGTGGAGCCGCGGCGGCTGGGTGAACTCGCAGGTCTTCGACCACACGTCGGTGTTGCGCTTCCTGGAGACCTGGACCGGTGTGCGCGAGCCGAACATCTCGGCCTGGCGCCGGGCCATCTGCGGCGACCTGACCAGCTGTTTCGACTTCCGCGCGCCCGACACGACCATCCCGCTGCTGCCGGACGCGGACGCGTTGCGCGCCGAAGCCGACCGCACGCAGCGACGCCTCCCGAAGCCGGGGCTGGGGCCGGCCGCGCTGGTGCAGGACCCCGGCACGGCGAAGGCGCGCCCGCTGCCGTACCAGCCGCTCGCCTGGGCCACGGTTGAGGCGAAGGCCCTCAAACTGCACCTGACCAACCACGGGACGCAGGCTCTGCAGCTGGCCGCGTACGCCTACCACGCGGGCGGGACGTCGCAACGCTTCGACGTCGGCCCCGGCGCCTCCACAGCCGGCGAGGTCGCGCACAGCGGCACGTACGACATCGCCATCCACGGCCCGAACGGCTTCGTCGTCGAGGCTTCGGGCGGCGTGGGCCTCGACGCGTCCGTCACGTTCCTCGACACGCCCGCGCTGCGGGTCACCGTGACCAACAACGGGCCGGCGCCGGTCACGCTGCACGACGTCACCCTCCCGCCGGGCGGCACGCACGACTTCCCGGTGGCGACGAGCAACGGCTGGTACGACGTCACGTTCGAGACGCCGGGGTGGCGCCGCCGCTTCGCCGGGCACCTGGAGGACGGCCGCCCGTCGCGGACCGGGCCCTAGCGGAGGGCGTCGAGCGCGAAGGCGGCGAGCATCGCGACGCCGTGAGGCATCGCGTCCTCGTCGAAGAGCACGCGGTTGGAGTGGTTCGCCGCCGCTTCGGCGGGGTCGACGCCGGGCGGGCACGCGCCGAGGAACGCGTACGCGCCGGGGACGCGTTGCAGGACGTAGGAAAAGTCCTCCGCGCCCATCAGCGGGTCGGCGAGCAGTTCGACGTTCTCCGGCCCGAGCACCTCCGCGCCGAGTGCCAGGACTTCGGCGGCGACCCGGTCGTCGTTCACCGTCACCGGGTAGCCCGGCTCGACGTCGGCGACCACGCGGCAGCCGTAGGCCGCGCCGACCTGCTCGCACACCTTCGGCAGCTCGGCCCGGACCAGCGCGCGCGTGTGCTCGGACAGCGTGCGGATGGTGCCCTCGAGCTCGGCGGTCTCCGGGATGATGTTCGACGTCGTGCCAGCCTGGATGCGGGTCACCGAGAGCACCGCGGGGTCGAACACGCTGACCCGGCGCGTGATCATCGTGTGCAGCGCCCCGACCATCGCGGCGGCGGCCGGCACCGGGTCGATCGTGTGCTGCGGCGCCGAGCCGTGGCCGCCCTTGCCGGTGACGCGCACGTGGAACGAGTCCGCCGACGCCATCAGCGGGCCGGGCCGCAGCTGCAGCAGCCCGCTGCGCGCGTTGGCGAGGATGTGCACGCCGAACGCGCGCTGCACCCGCGGGCCGGCCGCGTCGAGCACGCCCTCGTGGATCATGAACCGGGCGCCGTGGTGGCCCTCCTCGCCCGGCTGGAACATGAACACGACCGACCCGGCCAGCTGGTCCCGGCGCTCCGCGAGCAGCCGCGCCGCCGAAGCCAGCATCGCGACGTGCGTGTCGTGCCCGCACGCGTGCATCGACTCCGGGTCCTCCGACGCGAACTCGAGGCCGGTCTCCTCGGTCAGCGGCAGGGCGTCCATGTCGCCGCGCAGCAGCACCGCCGGACCGGGCCGCGCGCCGCGCAGGACGGCCGTCAGCGACGTCGTGGCCCTGCCCTCGGTGATCTCGAGCGGCAGGCCGTCGAGGGCCTCGCGGATCGCCGCCTGCGTGCGCGGCAGGTGGAGGCCCTGTTCCGGGTGGCGGTGCACGGCCCGCCGGAGGGCGACCGTGCGGTCTTGCAGCGCCCGCGCGTCGTCGAGGAGCCCGGCGAACGGCGTGCCGGGCAAGGTGGGCAGGTCAGTGGGGCCGGTCATGGTCCCGATAGTGCCCCATGCGGCGCTTCGGGCGCACCGTGCGTGCGCCGGACCGACCGGCGGAATACGGTGTGCGCATGGCGGTGGATGAGCCGGTCACGGGCTTCGCGGTGGCTGTGGTCCGGGAAGACGGTCGGTGGCGGTGCAGTGCGCTCGACCCGGGGGCGTTGACCGAGCTGGACGCAGCGATCACTGAACTGGGCAAACTACGTTCCACCGGCGCGAGCTTCGGGCTGCTGGCGGTCGACGACGAGTTCTTCGTGATCGTCCGGCCGAGCCCGCGGGGGCCGTCGTTGCTGCTTTCGGACGCGGCGGCGGCGCTGGACTACGACATCGCGGCGGACGTCCTCGACGTCCTGCGCGTCGACCCGCCGGACGAGGAGGACGACTCCGTCTGGCCCGAGGGCGACCTGGAGATCCTCGCCGATCTCGGGCTGCCCGGGCCGGAGCTGGAGGTCATCGTCGGCGAGGTCGACCTGTACCCGGACGAGCAGCTGCAGATGGTCGCGCAGCGCTGCGGGTTCGGCAGCGAGTTCGCCAAGCTCCTGGACGAGCTCTGAGACGCCCGTCCGACACCGAGGCCGTGGAGGCCGCGCTGGAAGCGGCGCGCGCCCCCGGCGCGGACGTGCCGATCGGGGCGGTCGTGTTCGGCCCCGACGGCGTGCCCCTGGCGGCGGCGCGCAACGCCCGCGTCGAGCTGGGCGACCCGACAGCGCACGCGGAGATCCTCGCCCTGCGCGCGGCGGCCCAGGTGGTGGGCGACGGCTGGCGGCTCGAGGGCTGCACGCTGGCGGTGACGCTGGAGCCGTGCACGATGTGCGCGGGCGCGCTGGTGCTGGCCCGCATCGCCCGGCTGGTGTTCGGGGCGTGGGAGCCGAAGACGGGCGCGGTGGGGTCGCTGTGGGACGTCGTGCGTGACCGTCGTCTCAACCACCGGCCTGAAGTGCACGGAGGCGTCCTGGTCGACGAGTGCGCCGGGCTTTTGGAGACGTACTTCGCTACGCGCCGCTGAGTTTTGGGTACTCCTCCGGTATGACGATGAAGCACCGGATCCAGCAGGCAGTGGGCAGCGCTCGCGAGAAGGCCGGCCTGGCGACCGGCAACCGCCGTCTGGAGGCATCGGGTCGCGCCCAGCGGCGCTCGGCCCAGCTCCGTTCAACGGCGTCCGACGTCCGCCGCCGGGCCACGCGCGCGGTACGGGAGGCGCAGGTCAGGCTGCGCGGCGGGCGGCCGGTCGACCCCAGGTGAGACCGGCATCGGCCCTCGGGTATTGTTCTTCGCGGTGGCGTGTCCGAGCGGCCGAAGGAGCACGACTCGAAATCGTGTGACGGCTAATCCCCGTCCGTGGGTTCAAATCCCACCGCCACCGCTCCTGAACGCCCGGTGCCTCTCGAAGGCGCCGGGCGTTTTGCTATGAAATGCGCATGACGCAGGTGTGGCTCGCGGTCCTCTCCCTGATCGGCGTGGTGCTCGGTGGTGGCCTTTCGTACCTGGTGCAGACCACCGTGCAACGGCGCAACGAGCGCAGTGAGCGGCGGCGGCTGGCCGCCGAGCGCGTCGAGAAGCGGCGTGAGGAGCAGCTGGACCTGTTGCGCCAGTTCATCCGCGTCGCCCAGCAGGCCGAGCGGGCCGCCGAGGATCGGGATGACGACGATGATTCGTGGAAGACGGCCGCTCTCGATGTCGTCGACGAGCTGTGGGTGTGCGAACGGATGATCCACGTCCTGTTCGCCTCGGACCTGCACGGCCTGGCCCGCGCCTACGTGAAGGCGCTGGACCACGTCATCTGGCAGAAGCCCGGCGAAGGCACGATGTGGGACCACCTCCGGGGCCCGAAGGTCGCCTTCCTCGACGCGGCGCGGGATGAGCTGAGCCGTCCGCTTGACTTGAAGGGCTCTTGAAGTGTGACCGTGGCGGCATGACCATTCTCGTCACCGGGGCCACCGGCCACACCGGACGGCACGTCGTCGCCGGCCTCCGCGCCGCGGGCGTCCCCACCAGAGTCCTCGTCCGGGATCCCGCGAAGGCGCCCCAGGGCGTCGACGTCGTCCAGGGTGACATCACCGATCCCGCCGAAGCCGCCGAAGGCGTCGACGCCGTCTACCTGCTCTGGCCCTTCTTCAGCGCCGACGGCATCGAACAGGCCGTGGAACCCTTCCGGGGCAAGAAAATCGTCTACCTCTCCGCCATGTCCGCCGAAGACGGAGGCGTCTGGGGAGACGTCGAAGCCGCCGTCGAAAGGGTCACCGACGACTGGACCTTCCTCCGCGTCACCGGCCTCGCCACCAACGCGCTCGCCTGGGCGCAGCAGGCCGGCACCGGCGTGGTCCGGGCGGCTTACGGGCAGGCGAAGCGGTCGGTCGTCCACGAACGCGACGTCGCCGACATGGCCGTCAAGGCGCTCACCGAGGACCACGCGAAACAGATCTACCTCGTCACCGGCCCGGAAGCCGTCACGCAGGCCGAGCAAGCCCGGCTCATCGGTGCGGCACTGGGAACGCCTGTCACGTGGGAAGAACAACCGCCGGAAGAGGCGAAAGCGCAGCTGAGTTCCTTCATGGGGCCGGAATTCGCGGCCGGTGCGGTGGACCATTGGGCATCACTCGTCGAGGACCCGGAACCCGTTTCGCTGGACGTCCCCCGCGTCACCGGGCACCCCGCGCGGCCGTTCGCGGACTGGGCCCGCGAGCACTTCAGCTGAGTTCGACGACCGGCGCCGTCACCGGCTCCAGCTCGGCCGCCAGCGCGGTCAGCGCCGCGATCTTCTCCTGCACGGCCCGGATCACCGCCGCGCACGTGGCGCTGACCTCGCTCACCACTTCGGCCGAGCGGTCGCCGGCCAGGACCGCCGACACCGGTGCCGCGGCGGCGGCCGCCAGCGCGCGGACCTCCTCGGCCGCGGACACCGCCAGCTCGTCCAGCCGGTCGGCGATGCGGGCGCCCAGCGCCGCGGTCGAAGCGGCCGCCCGCGCCGCGGCGGCGTACTGACCGTCCACTGTGTCCGCCCAGGTACCGAAAGCCTCGCTGCTGCCGCCGTTTTCGGCACGCTCGACACCGGCGCGGAACTCGGCCTGCGCCGAGGTCACGCCCAGCGCGCCGGTGTCGACCGCCGTGGCGGACGCGCGGATCGACGCCGGCGCGCAGTCGAGGTGCCGCAGCGCCGCCACCGGGTCCGCGACGCCGAGCCGGCCGGCCGCCGCGCGCAACGGGGCCAGCTGCGAAGCCGCCGACACCAGCGCCGGGTGTTCGAAGACCTCAGCGGTCACGGTGCCACCGCTAACCGCCCCCGGAAACCGGTGCTCCGCGTGCTCACCGCCGCCATGCGCAGCCGGCCCGCCAGGTCCGACGTCGCGTCGCCGAGGACGCGCGCGTCCGCCTCACGCGCCGCCAGCGCCGTGGCCCAGCGCGCCGCCAGCTCACGCGCCTGTGGCGAGATGCCGAACGGCGTCGAATCGACGCGCGCTTCGGCGAACCTCCCCGCGGCTTTGTCGTCGGCGGCTGCCGCCTGGTCGAGCAGGTCGGCGGCGGCGCGCAGCCGAACCGGGTCGATTCGCGAGCCTCTGCCTTCCGGCATTCGGGACCTCCGTCATCAAGGGCGCTCACCCGATCGGGGAAGATCTTGCCTCATGCTCCCGGGCCGCCCGCATCGCGGTGACCTGCGGCGTTGTCGGCGTTCCACCAAGTGGACGTCTTGACCGCGCATCGGGAAGAAGGTGACCATGAAGACATGCCCGCCACCTCGGAAAGCACGCCGATCCGGGCCCTCGCGCGGTCGATCGGGGAAGGCATCGCGGAGCTCCTGCTGCGCCGCGGCCGCCTGGGTTCGCCGCCCGCCTGACGCGAACCCGGCGTCCGATTTCCCCGAAACCCGTTGGAGTACAACCATGTCCGTAGATCTTCCTGCCCGGATTCAGCTGCGCGGGGCGGTCACGCCCGCGGATGGCATCGTCGAAGGCCCCCGAATTCTCCGGGAACCGCAGCGGAAGCCGTACGAGCTGTTTGCCCTCCGCCCGCTGGGCCGGGTGATCGGCGCCGAGGTCGACGGCGTCGACCTCGGCGCGCCGGTCGGCCCTGACCTGCGCGAAGAGCTCAACCACGCGCTGCTCGAGTGGAAGGTGCTCTTCTTCCGCGACCAGCGGATCACCTCGGCGCAGCAGCGCGCGTTCGCCGCGAACTGGGGCGAGCTGGAGACCAACCCGTTCATCGCGCGGGGTGAGGACGAAGCGGTCACGCGCTTCGAGCGCACCGCGGCCATGCCCGGGTACGAGAACATCTGGCACACCGACGTCACCTGGCGGCCCGAACCGGCGCTGGGCTCGGTGCTGCGGCTGATCGAGGTGCCGCCCGTCGGCGGCGACACGATGTGGGCCGACATGGCCGCGGCCTACGACAACCTGCCCGAAGACGTCCGCGCCCGCATCGACGGGCTCACCGCGGTGCACGACTACCTCCCCGGCTTCGACCGGTTCTCCGATCCCGCGCTGCTGGCGCGGTGGCAGGACCGCTTCCCGCCGGTGGAACACCCGGTGGTCCGGACGCACCCGGAGACCGGGCGGCGCACCCTGTTCGTCAACCAGGCGTTCACCACGCACATCGTGGGCCTCGACCGGGCCGAGAGCGACCGGCTGCTGCGGTACCTGTTCCTGCAGGCTCACACGCCCGAGTTCCAGGTCCGGTTCAGCTGGCGGCCGAACTCGGTCGCGTTCTGGGACAACCGCGCCACGCAGCACTACGCGGTCAACGACTACCACCCGCACGTCCGGATCGCGGAGCGCGTCGCGATCGCGGGCGACCGGCCCCGCTGAGCCGTAGCCTGGGGCCATGACCGATGAACCCAAGGTAGTGGTGACCGGTTTCCTGGAGGCCCTCGAGGACCTCGACGTCGACCGGGCGCTGACGTTCGTGGCGAGCGACATCGTGTACCAGAACGTGCCGTTGCCGCCCGCCCGCGGCGTCGCGGCGTTCGAAAAGCAACTGCGCGTCATGGCCAAGTACGGCTCCGGGTTCGAGGCGCGGACCCACCACATCGCCGCGGACGGCAACGTCGTGCTCACCGAGCGCACCGACGTGCTGCGTCGCGGCGCGTGGGAAGCGGAGTTCTGGGTGTGCGGCACGTTCGAGGTCGAGGCGGGCCGGATCGTGCTCTGGCGCGACTACTTCGACTGGACGACGGTGCTGGCCGCGAGCGCGAAGGGTGCCGGGCGGGTCGCCCTGGCCGGCGCGCGCACCCTCCTCGGCCGGTACAAGGCGAGGCAGCCGGTGCGCTAGACCCGGTGTTCGCCGCGGTCGTGGTCCCGAAGGTCCACGACCGCGGCTATCCCCAGCACCAGCACGAACACGCAGCTGAAAACAATCAGCCCCCACATGATCATTTTCCCTCCCCCCGTGTCGTGCCTACCGTGAGCTGTCGGGGAGTGGTCTGTGCCACTTTTCCGGCGGCTCACGCAGACCGTACCGCCGCTTCACGCAGGTTGTTCCGACCCTTGACCTTCATTTAAGGCAGATGCGCCGGATGGGTGACACGCCGGTGTCCGGCTGTCACAGAACGGGCGCAATCCGTTACGCGCCAACGGATACCGATGCGATTCCGCTCTGGACAGTCACCGTGGTGGAACGCAGCGTCGAGACCTCGGCGACATACCGCAGCACCTTGTCCGCTTCGTCCCCGCCGAGCGGCTCGCACTCGTTGGCGGCGTTCCGCCGGACCGGGATCAGCTCGAGCCGCGGTTCGTCGCCGAGCATGCACCCGGCGAGCAGCCCGTCCGGCCGGTCGGCGGCGAGGTGGCCGAGGCCGTAGAGGATCGGACGGCCCCGGTACACCTCGACGGCCTGGATCGTGGGCGAGCCGTGCCCCGCCACCAGGTCGGCGCCGGCGTCGACCGCCGCGCGCCCGTAGGTCACCTGGTACTCGGCGAGCTCCGCGCCCGGCAGGCCCCAGTGCATCGAGACGACGACGTGGTCGTGGTCGCTCTTGGCCCGCTTGACGTCGGCGACCAGCCGGTCGAGGTGCTCGGGCACCGGCATGGTGCGGACGAGCGGCGGGCGGCCCGGGATCTCCGCGACGTGCGGATCGGGCTGGTACGCCGTCGTCGCAAACGCTTGCGCGACCACCGGGAAGTCCGGCTGCGCGGCGAAGGGGCGGCGAAGTGACGTGTACGCGAGGAATGCGACCTTTTCGCCGGATCGCTCGATCACCGCGGGGGTGTGCGCGGCGTCGGGATTCGCCCCGGCCCCGCAGTACGCGATTCCGGCGTGCTCGAGGACGGCCAGGCTCGCCGGCGGGTGGGGCGCGTCGTTGGCGACCGAGACGACATCGACACCGATCGGCTTCAGCGCTTCGGCCGCCGCCGCGTCGACGGGGCCTTCGAGGTTGACGAACCGGAGGTCGGCGCCCTTGAGCAGCGGTTCCAGCGGCCCGAAGGACGGCGTCGCCCGGCCGTGAAGAGTGACGTCTCCGCCCAGTACCAGCGTGATCACGAAACCTGCTCTGCCGAGTGAGTGACGACGAAAGTAGTTGTTACGAATCGTTGCATCTTTGTCTTCCTCCTCCTCACTTGTTCGGGGGACTATGCCACGACTGTTCAAGCACAAAGGGGACTCAGGGTGACCAAGACCCACAGATCCAAGGCGGCCTTCACGCTGGCCGTCGCGTCGGGCCTGGTGCTCGGCGGCGTGGCCGCACCGGCCGCGCTCGCCGCACCGAGCGCCGACGCGGTCATCGCCGAGGTCTACGGCGGCGGTGGCAACTCGGGCGCGACGCTCGTCAGCGACTTCGTCGAGCTCGCCAACCGCGGCGCGGCCGCCGCGAGCCTCGCCGGGTTCAGCGTCCAGTACCTGCCCGGTTCGGCGAGCCCGTCGAGCACCTGGCAGGTGACGCCGCTGGCCGGCAGCGTCGCGCCGGGCGGGCGTTACCTCGTCGCCGAGAGCAAGGGCTCCGGCGGCACCGTCGCGCTGCCGACGCCGGACGCGACCGGCGCGATCGCGATGTCGGCCACCGCCGGCACGATCGCCCTCGTCTCCGGAACCACCGCGCTGACCTGCAAGACCGCCGCCGACTGCGCCGCCGACGCGCGGATCAAGGACCTCGTCGGGTTCGGCGCGGCGACCGTGCGCGAGGGCAACCCGACCGCGGCGCCGTCGAACACGACGTCCGTCGCGCGCGGCACGGCGCTGGCCGACACCGACGACAACGCCGCCGACTTCACCGCCGGCGAGCCGACCCCGACCAACACCGCGGGCGAGTCGACCGGCGGGGACCCCGGCCCGGCGCCGACCCCGGCGAAGATCCACGACATCCAGGGCACCACGCGCATTTCGCCCTTCAAGGACCAGAAGGTCTCCGGCGTCACCGGCGTCGTCACCGCGACCCGGACGTTCGGTTCGTCGCGCGGGTTCTGGCTCACCGACCCGAACCCGGACAGCGACCCGCGCACCAGCGAGGGCCTGTTCGTCTTCACCGGCTCGACGACCCCGGCGGTCGCGGCCGGCGACGCGGTGACCGCGACCGGCACCGTCCGCGAGTTCTACCCGGACGCGCCCGCGACGTCGAACTTCCAGTCGCTCACCGAGCTGAGCAGTGCACAGTGGACGGTCGGCTCGCACGGGAACGCCCTCCCGGCGCCGACGGTGCTGACCCCGGACACCGTGCCGACGACGTACGCGCCGTCGCCGGGCGGCAACATCGAGCCGCTCACCCTGGAGCCGGCGAAGTACGCGCTGGACTTCTGGGAAGCGCACGAGAGCGAGATCGTCTCGATCAGCGACGCCCGCGTGGTCGGCCCGTCGAACTCGTTCAACGAGCTGTACGTGACGTCCAAGCCGGACCAGCACCGGTCGGTCCGCGGCGGCAGCGTCTACCTCGGTTACGACCAGCTCAACAGCGGCGTCATGAAGGTTTCGTCGCTGATCCCGTTCGACCAGCGGCCGTTCCCGAAGCTCAACGTCGGTGACGTGCTGACCGGCACCACGTCCGGCCCGGTCGAGTACAGCAACTTCGGTGGCTACACGCTGTTCGCCAGCGTGCTCGGGACCGAAAAGGACAACGGGCTGCAGGGCGAGACCACGCGCAAGCAGCGGACCGGCGAGCTCGCCGTCGCGACGTACAACGTCGAGAACCTGGCCCCGAGCGACCCGCAGGCGAAGTACGACCGGCTCGGCGAGGCGATCGTGACGCACCTGGCGACGCCGGACATCGTGAACCTGGAGGAGATCCAGGACAACACGGGCGCGACCGACGACGGTACCGTCGCCGCCGACCAGACGCTGCAGAAGTTCACCGACGCGATCGTGGCCAAGGGCGGCCCGCGCTACCAGTGGCGCGAGATCGACCCGGTGAACGACCAGGACGGCGGCCAGCCGGGCGGCAACATCCGGGTGGCGTTCCTGTTCAACCCGGCTCGTGTGTCCTTTGTGGACCGTCCGGGTGGGACGTCGACGACCGCGGTCGGGGTCGTCCGCGAGCACGGCAAGGCGCACCTGACGGCGTCGCCGGGCCGCGTCGACCCCACGAACGAAGCCTGGACGACCAGCCGCAAGCCGCTGGCCGGCGAGTTCGTCTTCAAGGGCCGCACGGTGTTCGTCATCGCCAACCACTTCAACTCGAAGGGCGGCGACCAGCCGACGCACGGCCGCTTCCAGCCGCCGACGCGCAGTTCCGAGGTCCAGCGGGCGAAGCAGGCGACGGTGCTGCGCGGCTTCGTCGATTCGTTGCTGGCGGCCGATCGCAACGCGAACATCGTGGTGGCGGGCGACCTGAACGACTACCCGTTCTCGCCGGCGGTCCGGACGTTGACCGCGGGTGGCGCGCTGAAGGACCTGATCGCGTCGGTGCCGGAGGCCGAGCGGTACAGCTACGTGTTCGAGGGCCAATCCCAGGTGCTGGACCACATCCTGGCGTCGCGGGCACCGCGCGGGGTGGACTACGACGTCGTCCACATCAACGCGGAGTTCGCCGACCAGGCCAGCGACCACGACCCGCAGGTGATCCGGTTCCGGCCGGGCGCGGGCAACCCGTTGGAGGACGCGTTCTACGACTTCCTCGACTGGTTGGAGCAGGTCTTCGTGAAGTAGGTCTTTTCGCGACGAGGCCACCTTCGGGCGTATTGCCCGGAGGTGGCCTTTCTCGTTCCACCACTCCGATGGGTGACTGCGGAACCGCGGAGCGTTGACGGCCGTCTTACGGTTGAAGGCACCACAAGGGGAGGGGTGGCGTGGACGGGTATGCGGTGAAGGTCGACGAGCTGGGCAAGCTCATCGGCGACCTCGGCACAGCGGCGGATCGCATGGCGGGCGCCAACAAGAAGCTGGGCGGCGGCGGGGCGTTCGGCGCGCTGGGGACGGCGGAGCTGGGCAAAGCCGGCGTCGAGTTCGAGGAGGCCTGGCGCTTCGGCATCGGCCGCCTCGGTGAGGCGGCTTCGGAGGTGACCGAGCGGCTGAAGGCGGCGAAGCAGAAGTACGAGGAGATAGAAGCCCAGTTCGGCGGCGAGCTGGGCAAGTTCGGCTCGGCGGTGCTGGGCGACGGTGTCGCCGGCGGTGAGTCCCCGGGTGGAGTGAAGGGAAACCACCCGCGGATCGCGCAGCCGGCCGAGGGGCCGGTGGGTGGGGGATACACCGGTGGGGTGCCGGGGATCGACGACCTGGCCGAGGGATCGGCGGCCGGGCGAACTGATTCGGTCACTGAGCCGGGTGAAGGCCCGGTTGGTGGCGGCGTGACGGGTGGGGTGCCGGGCATCGATCGGCTGGCCGAGCCCGGTGGCCCGGCGCAGCCCGGCGACGGGCCGCCCGGTGGCGGCGCGACCGGCGGCATCACCGACCTCCTGAACGGCCTCGGCCGGTGAGCGCCCGCGACTTCCCGGCCCTCGGCTTCGACCCGGCGCCCGGCGATCTCGACGGCATCGCCGACCTGGCCGGCAAGTACCGCACGGTCGCCGACGACCTGACCGAGGCCGACGACTCGCTCCGCCGGATCGTCCGGAAGCAGGGCATCTGGCAGGGCGAGGCGAGCGAGGCCTTCGCCCGGCGCATCGGCCCGCTGCCGGCGTACCTCGACGATGCCGCCAAATCGATGAGCCGAGCCGCCGACGCGCTCGAAGGCTGGGCGCAAACCCTCGGCGACCTGCAGAAACGCGCAGCCGACCTCGAGGCCCGCGCGGAAGCCGCGGCCCGGGCGGCCGAGCAGGCGCGGGCGAACCCGGACCTGGCCCTGGCCGACCGGACGTTCCCGGACCAGCAGTCCCTGCAGATCGCCCAGCGCCTCCTGGACAACGCCGGCCAGCAACTCCAGACGGCCATCGACGGCTGCCAGAACGTCCAAGACGCGGCCAAGCAGCTCCAGCAGGAGCACCAGGACGCCGCCGCCCGGGTCGCGGAGCTGCTGCGGAAGGCCAAGGAGCCGGCCCCGGACGAGCCGGACCTCCTCGACAAACTCGGTGACGCGGTCGGCGGGGCACTTGTCGACTTGTCGAACACCCTCGCGGACGAGTTCGACGAGGCGTGGAACTTCGTCCAGGACCACGCGGAGCTGATCTCGAAGCTCTCGGACGTGACCGGAGACATCGGAAACGCGCTCGGTTTCGTCGGCGAGTTCCTCCCGTCGCCGGCGAAGGAGGTGGTGGGGGCCGTCGCGACCACCTTCGGGGAGGCAGCGATGGAAGGTCACGCCGTGGCCAAACTGGCGGGCGCCGATGTCGCTCGGGAAACCTTGATCTTCGACGGAATCGGCGCGGGGACCTCGTTCATCGGCAGCTTCTTGCCGACGGGAGGCGAAGCGGTGATGAAGGGCCTCGGATACGGCGCCTTCGGCGCTCAGTTCCAGGCCGATGCCGGCGCACGAATGATCGGCACGCACTTCGAGGGGCCGATCGGAGACCTCCTCAACTATTGGGTGCCGAAGGATGCGACCCAGGCTGCGGCTTCCCTCGTGTCGCCGGCCGGAATGGCGTACTGGAACGCTGCCGAAGCCGGGATGCAGGCCGACGATGCGCCGGAGCGCCGTCGTCAGCGTGCGGAAGACGAGGTGTGGAACTGATGCCTCTGGAAATCGACCTGCCGCCCGGGTTCGCCGGCATGCCGGTGGGCACCGACGACAGGCTCAACCGCAGCCACGCCTGGATGGTCGCCGAAAACGTGGCGTCCGGCACGAGCGTCGAACAGTTCGGCAGCTACCTGATGGCGCTGGTCCCGGCCATGCAGGCCAACGGTATCCGGGTCTTCGGCAAGTTCGCGGTCGGCCGGCGCAAGGGTGACGTCGCGACCTTGACCCTCGGCGTGGCGCAGTGGCCGGACACTGCACCCGGCAACCGCGACGCCGTGGTGGTGGCGCTGGCCGAGCAGTACCGCGGCCGCCACAAGCGCGCGGTCGTCCAACCGGTCCGGCTCCCGATCGGACCGGCCATCGTGGCGATCAGCGGTGGCGAGTTCCACGTTCCCGAACGGGACGTGCGCACCCAGATCAAGGCGGAGTACCAGATCCCGCTGCCGGACGGCCGGTCCGTGGTGATCCTGTCGGTGATCGCGGAGTCCGAGGACGCCTGGCCCGCGGTGGCCGAGGCGACCGCGAAGGTGGCTTGGAGTCTGCGGAGCGGGGAAACGCCGTGATCAGCACGGTGGCCGCCGGGTCATCCGAGTCGCCGGCCGTGCGGACGGCCTTCCTCGTCCTAATGGGCGTGGTGGTCCTTGCCGGGCTGACGTTGACGATCTTCCGCGTACGTCGTTCGACGAAGCCGCGCGAGGAGCAGATGGCCACCCTGGCCGCGCAGCTCGACGGCCGGAACCAGGTGTACGTCCGGAAGATGGAGATCGGGTTGGCCCGAGAGGACCTGATCCGGGTCGCGTACAGCCGGGGGTACTCGCTGATCGACCACCGGGTCGGGAAGTACTACGAGTTCGTCTTCACGCCGCACCAGCCGGGGAGACTCGCATGACCGACAACGCGCAGCTGATCGAGGAAATGCGCTGGCAGCTCCGCCGGATCGAAGACCGCAAGGCCGAGAACCAGCGCGTCCTGGCGGCCATCGCGGGGAGCGACCACGCCACCGTGACGTCAGCGGACCGGTCCGTCACCGTGCTCGCCGGGCCCGGTGGGGTCGTCAGCGAAGTCCGGCTCGCGCCCGAGGCCATGCGGTTCGACGCCGTCACGCTGAGCCGGACCATCACCGCGGCCATCCGGGAAGCCGTCGCCGCCGGGAGAGAGGCTATCCCGGCACCAGCGGCCGCTCCGGTCCCGAAGGCGGCGCCGCGCAGGCCCGCCCCGGCGGACGACGACGATCCCTACGACACGGTGTTCGATGTCTAGCCCGGTGATGGTGCTGGCCGCGCGCTCCGGCAGCGCAACCGGTCTCCTGCTCTGGCTGATGCTCACCGTCGTTCTCGTCGGCCTCATGGCCGCCAGCCTGACGTTGATGATCATCCGGATGAACCGGGCCTCCGAGCCGCGCGAACGACAGATGGCGCGGCTGGCCGCGCAGCTGGACGGGCGGAACAAGGTGACCATCCGGAGGATCGAGTTCAGCATCGGCAGACCCGACCTGCTCTGGGTCGCGCAAAGCCGCGGCTACTCCCTGATCGAGCACCAGTTCGGGAGTTACTACGAGTTCGTCTACGCGCCGCACCAGCCGGGAAGGGTGGCGCCGTGGTCATTCTGAACCTGTCAAGCAGGCGGCTCCCCGCGCTGCTTCGCCGCCGCCCGCTTGGCTCGCCAGCCCAGGGCCAGTACCGCCTGCACCAGCTCCTGGTAGCTCGGCTTGACCTCCTCGAGGTACCGCTCCAGGTACGCCGCGCGGGCCGTCGACACCGGGCGCGGGTCGTCGCCCGGGGCGAGCCACGTCAGGCCCTGGATGTTGTGCAGCGCCATCTTCCACCAGCGCGTGGCGCGCTCGGCCGCCCTCGCTTCGCGTTCGGTGGCCACTTCGATCGCCGCCGTGGCCGCCTCGATCTCCGTCTCCAGGGCCTCCGCCCGCGCCAGCTCCCACTCGCGCAGGTTCTCCGCCGAACCCCGGGAGAGGGCGATGATCTCCTTGTACCGCATGGCCGCGGTGGCGTCGTCGGTCATCGGTCGTTCTCCGGACGCTGGAACGGGATGATCACTTCGGGTGCGCCGTGCGTCGTGCGGTCGAAGAACAACGCGCGGCCCGGCCGCGGCGACCAGTGCACGACCTGGCCCGCCGCGAACGGGGACAGCTCGTTGCCTTGGACGTCGAGCGCCGCCCACGTGCCGATGTCGTCGGTGCCGGCGAAGCCCAGCGTGTCCTTGAGCCGGGCGATGCTGCGCCACCAGCCGATCGTGTGGATGCCGTGGCCCGGCCCCTGTTTGAGCACCACCCGCAGGTGGTCGAGGCCGCTCTTCAGCTGCCCGACCGCTTTGGCTTCCAGCACGGGCAAAGCCGCGTCGACGCCGTACAGCAGCAGTACCTTCGCGCCGCCCGACATCGAGCCGGTCAGCGACTCCAGGACGCCGGTCAGGTCGTCCACCAGGGACGCCGCGTGGTCCTCGCGCAGGCGCTCGGTCAGCTCCATCGCGGCGTCGGCGCACGCTTCGATCGGGCAGCTCAGGATGAACTCGACTTCGCCGGGTTCGTACTGCCGGGCCAGCGAGCGCGCCGCCGAGTCCATGATGGACAGTGCCTCGGCGGTCGCCGAGCCGAGCACCGCGACGTTGCGGCCCGGGGCCCGGGGGAGGTCGACGCCGCACGCCGTTTCGGTCACGTCGATCGACTGGCCGAGCAGGGCCTGCGGCTTCGAGCTGGGCTTGAGGTCCAGGTACGCCGGGAACCGTTCCAGGACCGGCTGGTGCGCGCCGTCGAACAGGCGCGGCCGCGGGAAGTGGCCCGCGTACTCCTCCCACAGCCGGTGCTGCAGCCGGACGAACACGTTCTTGCTGCTCGCGTCCGGGATGTGGGCCAGCTGGTTGCCGTGCGCGACGCCGGAGTCGTGGTTGATCACCGCGTGCCACTTCGGCGCCGACACCGCCGCGTTGTTCGTCTCGGCCAGCACGCGCCGCGCCTTCGGCATCGCGATCCGCAGCGTGCACTGCTCGAACACCGCCGGCTTGCCCCAGAACGCCTCGATGCCGGCGACGTCCTGGCTCGCCAGCACCAGGTGGATGCCCTGCGACCGGCCGCGCCGCGCGATGTCCTCCAGCAGCTGCGTCGCCGTCGCCGTCACCTGGTCCCGGCCGGCGAACAGGTACTGGAACTCGTCGATCACCGCGACGATCCGCGGCCAGTGCCCGCCCGGATCGGCGTCGCGCAGGTCGGCGAGGTTGGTGACCTCGTGTTCCTTCGCGGCCGCGGACCGGCGGCGCAGCTCGTCGGCCAGGAACCGCAGCAGCGCCAGGCCGAACTCGCGGTCGGTGTTGACGTTGACGCCGACGAGCCGCGCGTGCGGCAGCCAGCTCGCGTCCTTGCGGCCCGGCGCCAGACCGGCGAACGAGACGCCTTCCTTGAAGTCCAGCAGGTACAGCGCCAGCTCGGCGGGCGTGTACCGCGCCGCGAGGCTGCCGAGCAGCGCGTACAGGAAGTTCGTCTTGCCCGAACCGGACGGGCCGCCGATCAGGGCGTGCGGGCTCGCGTCGCCGATCACGACCTCGACCGGCTCGCCTTCGAAGAACCCGACCGGGGCGCGCAGCTCGCGGGCCGAGTTCTCCTGTCCGAGCTCCGCGGGCAGGAGGTCGTCGAACGACCGTGGCCCGCCCTGCTTGGCGATCAGTGCCTTGGCGATCTTGTCGACGGCCCGGATCACCTGCGCGGACGGCATCGCGGCTTCGAGGTCGACGACCAGGTCGGTGCCGGTCATGCTGCTGATCGCGTGCCTCTCGTCGAGCAGGCTCAGCGTCTCGACGGGCGCGCTCACCGCCGTCGGCACGTCGACCATGATCAGGCAGATGCCCGCGGCCAAGGCGCCGCTCGCGACGCGCTTGAGGTCGCGGGCGCGTTCCGGTTCGAGGGTCTCGCCGTTGCCGTAGAGGACGACGATGCGGTACGGCTCGCCCCGCTGCTGGTTGTGCTGCCGCATTTCCCGCAGCGACGTGAAGCCGGCGGACATGCAGCTGGCGTGGATGCGGCGGATGTGGCCGGCCAGCTCGTCGAGGAGGTCCTCCAGCCGGCCGGGGTCGTAGAGCGACAGCGCGCTGGTGTGGCTGAGGGGGTAGAGGTCGGGCAGGATCGCGGTCAGCTGCCCGATGTCCCACAGATGCACGCGGACCGCGCCCGGCTCGAACGTCGACAGCACGCGGACCAGCAGGTTCTGCACGATGCCGTCGATCACCGGCCGGGTCTTCGGCGCCGACGTGATCGCCAGGTGCGACTCGTCGAGCAGCGGGACGGCGACGTCGAACGTGCGGGTCGCGTCCCCGCCGGCGGCGGTCGCCGAGCCGACGCGCCACAGCCCGGGCGACGTCAGGCCGGGGTTGTGCCCGACCGTGCCGAGCCAGTCGCCCGGTGGCAGCCCGGCCGGGCCGGGTGCGTTCTGCGCGACCAGTTCGCGCAGGGTCGCGGGGCCTTGGCTCCAGTCGGTGTAGAAGGCGCTTCGCACCGTCCCGAGCGCGCCGAACACCTCGTGCGCGGCGGGGTGGCGCGACCACTCGTTCTGCTGCTCGGCACTGGCGTGGTTCATGCCGACCTTGACGATGTCCTGCTCGAGCTGGAGCTTGGCGAGGTCGGCCTCCGCGGCTTGGCGCGCGCCGGCCGCCGCGCCCAGCACCAATCCGATCTGGTGGCGGACCCGGTCGAGCGCGGTCTCGACCCGGTTGCGTTGCTCGGCTGACTTGTTGGCCATCGGCGTCCCCAAGAAAAGGTGTCCCCTGAAAAGGATTACAGGCGCGACCGGTATCCGCTCACCAGATCTTCGGCAGCGTGCAGGCGGACGAGGAGCTGGTCCAGCCCCTCGCCGGCCTGTGCGTACTGCGAAGGAAGCCAGGGATCGGCCTTGGCCTGGGCATCCACGAGAGCTTGCCGGGCTTCTCCGAGCAGGCTTGTGGCCCGTTCGGAGTGGGCGCGCGCGTCGGCGAGCCCGGTCACGGCAGCGGTGAGCAGCTGGTGGAGTTCGGCGAGCGTCATCCGGCTTACAGACGCGCCGAGTAGGAGTCGGCGGAGGAAATGCTTGCTTGGACGGTGCTCTGCAAGCCGTTGATGCCTTGCAGGGCTTCCGCAAGGAGTCCGTGCGCCTGGCTCACTTCGTGCTGGCTGCTCCCCTGCGTCGCCTGTGCGAGCGACTGCTGGGCTTCTTCGAGAGACTGCGCTGCCTGTTGCAGGGCGGCGATGCTCGCGGACGCCTTCTCGTTGGCGAGCGCGATGCCAGCGCGGATCTCTTCGACTCCGGCCATCGGGCCTCTACTCCTCGAAATCTGGTGTCGTACGGGGGACGGATTCCATTGAAACAGATCCAGCGACTCAGCGTGATCATCAGACTTTGCCGAGTGATCGCGGGCCCGGAATCAGCAAGGCCCCGGACGTGGGAACGTCCGGGGCCGGGCCGATCACGGTCTGTGCGGGGGTCGTCCCGACGCCAGTACCGCACCTTGAAGTCGCTGGCCAGCGCTACCCCAGGTCAGAGCGGTTTCAGTGCCACTGCTGGCCTTTCTCGACGGGGGCGGGCGAGGTGCTGGTGAGACTAGCGCGACCGGAGTAACCGCTTGCGCTCAGCCCTGTTCGTAACTCCCCGTACAGGTACGGAATTCTGCGGCGCCGAACGCATTTCATGTTCGGGTGGGCCGAAAGTGCCGCGCAACTGTGTCCGAGGCATACCGACGGTGGGTCGCGCAAGGGGTGGCCGGGACCAGAGTGACGGAGGGGGCGGGCGTGCGGGATCGGTCATTCCACAGCGGGGTGAAAGTGGTTGGTGCGGGGCCTGGGGTGTCCGACGGTGGAGGTGGCGGTAGGCCGGTCCGAGGAAAGGAAGCCCCGTGTTCACCCAGGTCAAACGATTTGCCCGGTCGTGGTCGGTCGCGGCGGCGGCGATGACCGCCGTGCTGGTGCTGGGCGGGACGCCGGCCGCTCGGGCCACCGTTCCGAGGGTGAGCGGCCTCCTGCCGCCGATCGGCGCGGAGATCCCGAACGTCTTGCTGGCGCTGAACACGCCGCTGGAGATCAGGCTCTCGAAGTTCAGCGTCGATTTCCGAGGCGGCCTCAAGGTGCGGGTCGAAGCGAACCCGGCCGACCCGGCCAACAGCGTGCGGCTGCGGATCATCGGGTTCAAGGTGGCCGCCGTGCTGCCCGCCGGCGACGGCTCCCGCCAGGGTGGCGGCACGATCACCCTGGAACAGGACGACGTCGACGCCGACGCCCCGAGCGTGCTCAGGCTCATCCAGCAGAACCCCCCGCGCTACGAGCAGATCCTGAGGCTGACGTTCACGATGACCATCGACCAGCCCGACTCGCGGCGTGAGCCGCTGGTGCTGGTCACCAAGGCCCCGGCCGAGCTGGTCGGCGAGCTCACGCAGTTCCCGCCGGCGGGCGACCTGCACCAGCTGCGGAACCCGGTCGACCTGGTGCAGCCGGACGACCCGGACAGCACCGTCGCGACCATCCGGGAGTTCCCCGTGCAGCTGGACGGCCGGTAGGACGGAAAACGCCGGGTGTCCCGAAGCGGGACACCCGGCGTGTTCAACCGGCGGAGGATACAGGATTCGAACCTGCGAGGGCGTGAACCCAACACGCTTTCCAAGTCTGCACATGGCCGTACGTGAGGGTTCGGCTAGTCGGAAGCCGCAGGTCAGAGCGTTGCGCGTCGGTCGGTGGACAACGACCGCCCGGGGTGAATGAGACTAGAACTGAGACTATGGACTGCGGCCCTGCTGTGCAGCTCAAGGAGTTGCCTGCGGTGGGCTTGGAGGTTCTGCCCACCACTTCGGGATCGCAGGACGCCGAGTTGGCCCCTCTGGGGCAACGGCACGCCGTCCCGGCTTGCACGTGAGCGGGGCTTGCCGGACCGGGTGCAGCAAAGTTCAAAGACGCGCTTACGCTGTGGTGTGTAGCGATAGCGTTTAGTAATGGCGTCGAGTTGCCTCCGGCGCCCGCTGGACCTGGAACCGAGCGTGACACGCTCGGGTGAAACATTTGGGTGGTGAAGCTGCTTAGTGGCCGGCGCTGGGGCGCCGTGATGTTGTTGTCGGCGGCGGTCGTGTTCGCCGCGCTAGTGGCTCTGGTGACGTTGCCCAGCTTGCCGTGGTGGCCGGGATGGGTAGCGATCGGCGCGTGGTGGTCCCTCTGGTGGCCCGCGGTCGCAGCCGTTGCGGCCGGGGGCGGCGGGATAACTTGGTGGAGACGCTCCGCGCGGCCGCTGGCGACGTCGGCGCCTGCAACGGCGTCACTGTGGGTGCCCGGCTCTGATGGGTGGACACGATCTTCCGGACCGCAGCTGTCTGCGTCCATGGCCCAGTACACGGTCGCCAAGCGAGGACGGGACTGGTCGAAGGTGACAAGCATGGTCACCGCCTTCACTGCACTCGCGGCGTTGGTATACACCGGGGACTCTCTCACCGCCACCCGCGAGCAGAACGCTTTGGCGGAGCAAGGTCAGATCGCCGGGCGTTACACCTCGGCGGTTGAGCAGACCGGCACCCAGGGTGATGATCACCTCCAAACTCGCCTGGGTGGGGTGTACGCACTAGAGCGACTGATGATCGACTCGCCGCGCTATCAGCCCATTGTCATCGAAGTTCTCTCGGAATTTGTGCGCGGCCGCGTCCCCCACGCCGCCCCTGTCACCAGTCCCGGCATCCCCAGCAGCACGGGATGCCCTCGCAACGACACCGGACCAAAGGCCGACGTCCAAGCCGCCCTCACCGTGCTGGGCCGCCGCAACCCGCAGCAAGACGCAAACGTGCGAATCAACCTTGGCCTGACCTGCCTGAGCTCCGCAAATCTCAAGGGTTCACATCTTGAGAACGCAAACCTAGAGGGGGCGTACCTCGATAAAGCGGCTTTCGAAGGCGCCAGCCTCGTCGGCGCGAACCTCGATGGCGCGTACCTTGCCGGCGCGTCCTTTGGTAGCAACGCGAAACTCGATCAAGCGAGCTTGAGCAGTGCGAACCTTAGTAGCACGTTCCTCGGCTTTTCATCCCTGCGTGGCGCGCGTCTCGCCGGCGCGAACCTCACCGGCGCGAACCTCACCTGCGCGAACTTCACCGACGCAAATTTTTTGGTCGCAGACCTCACCGACGCACATCTCACTCAGGTGAACTTCACCAGTGCAAGCCTGTCCAGTGCAGAGCTCGTCCGGGCGGACCTGGACCGCGCGAACTTTACTGACGCAGGTCTCAGCCGAGCGAACTTCACCGGCGCGGACCTAACTTACGCGAACTTGACCGGCGCGGACTTGACCTACGCGAACTTCACCGGCGCGAATTTCACCGGCTCTGAGGGCCTATCGCCGCGCTAAGCCCGTGGCCTAACGTCATGCCTGGCCCAAGCCCAGTTGATCCGCGAGGCCGTTCGTATACAAGGCGTGCCTGTACCTGATCTCTATCCTTGCTCGCAGGCTGGACGGATTTTGAACGGATCGTGGAAGTAAGTCGTGACCTGCGTGTCTGTAGGAGACTGAAGCCATTCGGGGGCATAACGGGGGCGGGTAGCCTTTGGGTTGCCTTGCTTCCCTGTTGCAGAAACGCCCAGATGTCGTCAAGTTTGACGAGCAAGTGAGGTGGTCACGACGGTTGCTCTAGCTGGCTCGGGTTGGCGTTTCGCCGGACCCGCCAGCGTTTTCTTGGTCCTGGAGTCGACCCTGTGTTCGGCGCGTATTGCAGATCGTCTCGCATTGCTGATCTTAGCAGCAAAATCTGCACTTCGATCTTTAGTACTTCCTCCTGAATTTCTTCCGGGTTGAGGCCTTCGGCTGCCAAGACGTGCGCTATGCTCGTGATAGGCTCGCGAGTGAGTATCGCGATTTCTTTGCCGCCGACCATGTCTACCTGCGCCGCGAGGCGCCACAGGTCTTTGAAGTTGATTGCGGCGAGCGGATAGCGTGGGACGCCCTTTTCGGCAAGCCTATCCTTCATCGCCTCTTCAACTTTCGGCTTGGCCTCGTCGAGGGCCTTAACTATCATTTTCGCACGCTCATCGGGTGACATATTTTCCGGAAATAGCTTGTTTACTGATCTTAGAACCGCCTTTTGTGTGCTCGCGGGCAGTTTTCCCCATTCAAATTTCGTGTTTGAGTGGGCAACTTGCATTGTCAAGGTTATAAATGAAGCCTCAGCCAGTGCGCCCAAGTAGTCGGCGTAAAGTTGGCGCTTCTCCTTGCGTAGTTCGGATTCATGTGATTCTCTGAGTTGCTTCAGTAGTGCGTCTAAACTCGACTTTGATTGATTGCGTGATGTTCGGTATGTGAACCAGATTCCTGTGGCTCCGGTGGCGAAAGTGGCGACGGGAGCGACCCATTCCCATGCCATTTTACGAGCTCATGATCTGGTCGCGGAAACGCCATGCCCGCTCTAGGATGCATGCACCTGGTGAGGCCATTGGCTCCTGCGTGAGAAGCCGCATAACGCTTTCCTCGGAGAAAGGTACACCTTCGGAAACCGATGATGATTCAGAGGCGGTAACCAAGATACCTTCGGCGTTCACGTCTACGGCATTGCCAAATAACTCATCAAAGACATCGTCGTCCATGACGACGACCGTCAGGACGGTGGCAGTGAGGGTCAGCGTGTCCAGGCCAATGCCGAGGCAGTAGGCGGTGACACGGTCTTTCTCGCGTGCCGCTTGGAGGTCGCGGTACAGCGACCAGTTCTCGTAGTCGAGTGGCTCACCTTGGCTACCGTCGCGCTCCGGCTCACCGAGTATCTCCTCGGAGTACTCGCGGACCATGCTGCGCCACAGGTCGAAGTCGTTCTCCTTGTCCCACGCCGCCACCGACGACGGCTGGAACTCGCCGGCCGGAATGAGGCCGTAGATGCCGGCGGCCGTCGCCACCTTCGCTGGGTCGCGCCAGTGCAGGAGGAAAGTTGCCTTGCCGGTGTCACGCTCGCGGCGGAGTGTCAGCGTCTCGATCGCGGGCATGACCGGCCGCCGCTCCAGGTCGAAGGGGTCGCCGATCAGGCCACGCAGCGGGAGCTCCGCCCAGTCCGCGCGCGGCACCTTCCGGTTCGGGAACTGCGCGACGGCGAGCTCGTGCGCGATGGCCTCGGACAGGTCGAGCTTGTCGAAGTACGTTGCCAGGCCGAAGGTCATCCGCTCGTTTGACGGCGTCAGGTCGACGTCCAGTAGCCGGTAGCTAGTGCGGTTCTCGAACAGCGACGGCGGGTCCAGGTACTTGATCGCCGACGTGTAGCGCTCGAAACGCCGGCCGGGCGCACGGAGCGGCAACGCCTTGTCCGCCTCGGGTTCGGTGCCGGTGACCGTGATCGGCACCCGGTGGTCCGACCACTCAAGCTTGATGTCCTCCAGGCGTACCGGCGCCGGCGGCATCCACTCGCGCCGGGCGATCAGCGGAGCCTTGCCGATGCGCGCTTCCGGCCGGTAGAGCGTCGCAGCCGCCTCGGCGAGCTCACGCCGGCGGCTGTTGAGCTCGCGCCGCATCCGGCGCCACTCCTCCTGGCTCACCGCGACCGGGTCGACCTCGTTCACCAGCGCCGACGTCGACGGGGGAGCGACGGGCTGAAGTAGCTCCTTGGACAGGCCGAGCCGCGACGGGGAGATGCCGAGCTGGTTGGCGACCCGCAGCAGGGTATCCAGGTCCCGGACCTGCCGTTGACCGGTCTCGATCTTCGAGATGTACGACTGGTCCATGTTGAGGATCTGGGCCAAGTCAGCCTGGTTGAGCCCGTTCGTCTTCCGGTACTCCTTCAGGACCTCAGCAAGCAGCCCGGTGTTCAGTTCGAGCTCGGTTGTCGACCTCGGCGAGAGCCACGGCTGGTCTGCTTCCACTGGTGGCAAGTCCCTTCGTTTCGATCTTCTTCGGCTGTGATCGGGCTGACTGGATGGCGTTTGACCTGCGGTTATGCCTGCCTGTCATGCGGGAGCGCCGTTAGGACTGTCCGGCCTTGGACTGTGGTGGTGCTCACGGGCGAAGCTATTCCCATGATCACGGAACACGGGCCGAACGGCCGAACATCACGACCGCTTCTCAAGCTCCTCTACCCGGCGTCGAAGGTCCGCAACCTCGGCTCGGAGGGCGGCCACGTCGTCGGCGGGCGCGCTCTCGTCCGGGAGGCTCCGGACGAACGTGCCTCGCCCGGCGGCGGACTCGAGTACGCCGGCGTGCTGAAGCTCCCGGATGGCGTTGTGGACGGTCAGCTCGGCGACGTTGTACGTCGCCGAGAGCGCTTTGAGGGACGGGATCTTTTCCCCGAGCGCGAACTCGCCGGCCCGGATGCGTCGGACAAGGTCATCCCGGATCTGTGCGCCTAGCGGCTGCGCTCCCTGCTGATCGATAGGCATCTCGCCAGGGTACGCAGAAAACCAACATCACCCTAATGCGCCACACGTGCGACCTTGACTTACCTGAGTGCATTAAGGTGCAATAAGGTGCAGCAAGGTACTTGAACGAAAGGTTCCCCATGAAGTCCGCGAACATCACCAACCGCGTCGCCCGGGCCGCTGCCGACAGCGTTTCCGCTGTGCAGGGGCACTGCCCGGACGGCCTGGACGAGTCGGCGATTGACTCGCTGATCGCCGAAGTCGACCAGGAGTTGACCGCCGCGACGGCAGTGGCGGAGACCCGTACCCGGCACGCGTTCACCGACCCGCAGCACGCTCACCGCACTCGCCGGCGCGTCAGCCGTGCGGCGCTGCGGGTGCTGCCGCTCCGGCTCGACTCGGCCGGCGCGGCGGAGAGCGGGGAGGCCGCATGACGGTCCGGCTCGGTATCCCCGTCGCATTTGGTCCCGACACGGCGGCTCACTCCGCCAAGAACGCGCACGCCGCGTCGGGTCTCCCGATCAACCACCACGCAGGTAGCTACTCGGAGAGGTCTCTCATGGTAGGCACCCTCACCCCTCGCGCAATCGAGCGTTTGGCGATCCGCCGATACACCGACCAGACCGGCCAGTCCTGGGCCAAGACCCCAGCCGCCACCCGCCGGGCGTGGCTTGCGGAGACCGAGCCGGTCATCCGCGCCGAACACGGCATCGCGCTGGACGCGGTGTGGGACGGCGGGGACTGGCAGGCACCCGGCCAGGTCGACCTCTTCGACGTGCCGGAGGTGGCCTGAGATGTCCACCCAGGTGCTGATGGTCCTCGGCGGTCTCGCGCTGGTTGGCGTGTTCTCGGTGTGGCGCTCCGGCCGCAAGTCCGCGATCCGGGCCCAGCGGGGCGTTCGCGAGATCACCCGCATGACCGGCAACACGATCCGCCTGATCTTGGCCACGGCGATTATCGCGTTCGTTCAGTGGCTGGTGATCGTGAAGATTCAGAA